>JBARQK010000049.1:0-5579 GCA_049643705.1 Saccharimonadaceae bacterium (SeqCode)
ACCTACATACGAGATAGAGATATGAAAACACCTCGCTAAAGTTGCGAGGTGTTTTCGTTGGGTTGGCACTTTTTAGTTTCGTTTGCGGATGTAGTAGGTGCTAGCGGCTGTAATAGCGCCGAATGGCAATGCGGCCAGTAGGGTCTCGGTTGGACCAGTTTGAGGTAGGACCTCAGGGGTTTTTGGTTGGTCTTTACATTTGCTACTGTCGACGTCGCTGTATTTAGCGTTTTTTGACTCGCTCTCGGTTACTATGACTATCTTTCCGGTAGTTGTATCACAGACTTTCAGACTCTTACATTTACTCAGGTCAGTAGAATATGGAGCGGTGTTTTCTTTACCCTTCTCTACTTCCACGATCTGCATCGTTGTAGTGTCACAGGTTTTTACCTTTACTACCTCTGGTGTACAGTCGCTTTTAGTCTTTTGGACTATCTGTGCTTTGATGGTGCGGCCCATGTGGCCTTTTTCGCCAACTACTGTTACTTCAGGTCCAACGTAGGCATCTGCCTGGTAGTTTGTACACTCGTCTGGTACGGCGATTGTTACTGTTACATTGCCGTCAGTACCTGCTTTTAGCGTTACGGCTTTTGTTGCAAATTTGTATTGAGGATAAGCTGTCGAATTTCCAAAGAACTCGCCGCCGTCATAATTAGCGGGCATGCTGTACGAACTAACGTAGATAACAGTGTCTTTACAAAGCTTGCCGCCTGAACGTGTTTTTACATTGACAGTGTCTTTCGAGAGCCATACGCCCTTAAAGTCACCTCGATCTTTGCCGGCAACGCAGCTGCTGGCCGATGCCTCGGTTGGCTGTACTGAGGAATATATACCTAGTCCAGCGATTGTTAGCACAAGTGCTATTAATAGTCTCTTTATTAATGATGTCATTTAAAACTTCCTCCTACACTCATCGTGTAACTACTATGATACATTAGAATTGCTTTTTTGTCAAGTATAATGCTTAAGCATGTACTCTATGAGGTGTTGGAGTTGTCTAAGTATGTCATTTTATGGATAGGTTTGGTTATCCCACCGTGAATGTTCGTAAACGAACCGCCGTTCGTTCATTTTGATAAAAGCAAGCTTTTTCAAAATTTCACTTCACTCCACCGAACCCGGATTAGATCGTGTTTGCACGATCACCAATCCGGGTTCAACTCGCCGTAAGGCTAACCATAGAAAAAGACCCACGCAAGGTGAGTCTTTTTCTATGGTGATCCCACCGGGAATCGAACCCGGATTGCCAGGATGAGAACCTGGCGTCCTAACCTTTAGACGATGGGACCATGATGGTATTATAGTTGATAAAGTTCGATTCGCCACGGGAATCGCCCACGTTCCGCGGGCCCGCGAGTCAGGCAAATGAGACTAGCTCATTTGTGACATCGCCTTGCGGATGTCCGCTGGACATCCTCACCCGGATTGCCAGGATGAGAACCTGGCGTCCTAACCTTTAGACGATGGGACCAGACCTCAAATACTCTACCAAAGTTTAGGCTGGCTGTCCAGTGGTGGGTGGGGCGCTGGCGCTGTCGAACTTGGCTATTATATCGAGCAATTTGCGGGGCGTGATCTCTGCTTTGATGAGATAGCCGTCAGCGTTATGTCGCATGGCGGCCTGGGATTCTTCGTCCTGGTCAAAGTTCGTTAGGACCAAAACCTTTGTATCTGGGATGGTATCGACGGTGCCGCGCAGGGCCTTTAGGATGTCATTGCCGCGCATTTCGGGCAACATTACATCGAGCAATATCAGATCGTATTTTTTATTGCGGGCTGCGACCAGTCCGTCATGACCATCGACTAGCCAGTCTACCTCATAGCCGGCACGACGAAGGCTTCGAACATACATTTCGCCGATGAATCTGTCGTCTTCGATACATAAAACAGTTTTTATCACGATCGTTACCCCTTATACATGGTATGGTTTTTAATCCAGTTGTTGCCGTCTTTGATCAGTCCTTCGTTGCTTGATCCAGTCGAAGATAATTTGTCGGCTACAGTGGCATAGATAGGCACGGTGAATGTGAATGTCGATCCCTGCCCTTCGGTGCTCTTGACGCCTATCTGCCCACCGTGAGATTCGATAAAGGCCTTGCAGATATACAGGCCGATACCTGTTCCCGCGACGGTTTCTCGCGATCGATGCGATCGATAAAATTTATGAAACAGGTTACTAACGACACTGCCCGGCATTCCGATGCCATGATCCTCGACCGTGACAGTTACAAAGTTTGCGTCAGCGCTAGCCGAGACATTGATCGAGCCGCCTTCAAAGCTGTATTTTAGGCCGTTATCGATGAGATTTGCTAGGACCTCGCTCAGGGACGAGCGATCGGCTGCGATGGTTGGTAGATCGGCTGGGATGTTGACGCTGAGTAGACGGTTTTGTGAGGTGGCGCGTAGCTGCATATCATCATTGATCGATTCGTAAATGTTAGCTAGGGAGTCCTCGACGAGATGTAGTTTTAGATGACGACGGTCGAACTTTGAAGCGTTGAGAATGTTTGCGATATAGCCACTCAGGCGATTGGCCGAAACGACTAGGCGTTTGATCAACTCCTTTTGCTCACTGTCCATGACGTCCTTTAGCTCGTCATCGATGACGTCGAGATAGCCGCGGATCACAGTTATCGGGCCGCGCAGTTCGTGCGCTGCAAAGGCTATGAAATCGAGCTCATCGTCTTCTGGCTGGTAAATTCCGGTGCGGTCAAAGAATATTAGGACTACTTCAGCCTTACTGCCCTTTTGATACGAAGCATTGATATCATAGACCCGTCGATTTTCTGTGCCGACTATACTATTTGCGACACGTAGCCATAGTTTCTCATCGTGAACTAGTTTTTCGTCACATTGTGCGAGCCACAATTCTAGGTCATTCTTGTCATCATCAAAGATCAGTTCAAGCCTAGGTTTGCCGTCTAAGCCTTTTACGACAGGTGCATTTTTGTTGTGATAGATTATTTCACGCTGAGCATCGAGCATGATCACTCCGGCCTGGCTCTGGTCGAGCGCCGCATCAATGAATGTAGCATCCATTACGGCGGTCCTGTCGGTCTCTTCTCCTGATTTGGAGGCTGTTTCATAGATGAGTTGCAGCAGTGGTTTCAGGCCATTTCTCTCGAAATTGTGGCCGTTTGGGTTTGGCGGTATGACATCAGTTGGCTCGCCTGATACTTTGGTTAGGGCCGCTGCTATGTTCTGGAGTGGAATCATTAGCTGGGTAAAGAGAAGTATATTACCGAGGATAGATGCTGCCAATACGGCGATCGTCGTGATGATAAAAGCTGTTGATGTTAGTTTGAGCCCGCCAAATGTCAGCGCGCCACCGATCGCAATAGTTAGGGCGACCTGCATGACTATGATTATCGCAATAGAGCGTATCTTGTACCTAGGCCAGAAATCTTTAACCTGTTTTGGCTGTTCTATTGCCACGTTGCTGCTCCTCCGGAGTTTGGTACCGCAGATATCCAGGTTTGGCCACGGACTAGAGCTAGTTCGCTGCCATCAGCATTAGTAAATTGCAACTGAGCGCTACGACTGGATTTTTTCCAAGTTACTTCGTTAGCTACGCCATTTTGAAATACTACTGCCCTGCCACTTCCAGTAGTCGTGATGTCTTCACGCCAGCCGTCTTCCATGACCTTTTTCATATCTACAAACATCGCTACGACGACGCTAGGAGTCAACTGACCTTTTTCTCTGTCCTTGTGCGGCACGCCTGCCAGGTTGCGAGCATAAGTGTTAGTGCCAGGGTCATACGTGTATGTCGTGTTATATAGTGGTCCGCTGATCTTTATATTTAGCTGGGTGGCGTCAGGTTTTTCGGCCGGTTTGCCGTCTGTGCGCTTGAATCCTGTAAAGGTCGAGGTCGTATAACCTTTCGCGCTATTTAGGGCGTCTAGTTTTGCAAAGCTCGTATAGACGTTGTGCGGTGCATAACGGTCGGTTGCCCTCCAGTAGTATGGGCTATTAAAGAATTGGTCGATGTCGCGATAATTGCCGTTACGGACTTCGTCAAGGGCATACTTGCTTCCGCCAACATGGGCAACACTGGCGTTATATGGTGCTAACCAATCGACGTAATACATACGGAGACTGCGGACCGGACCGATCAATTGAGGTTTATTTTCTTGGTGCAGGGTTAAAAAGCGAGTTATGCCACCTTCGGCAACCGCTTCGTATATAACACCAGCATCCTTTATTCCGGATTGTGGCCTGGCATCTGGGCTGTTTTCGATCATGATGGCGGTTACTGCTTGTTTTGTGGTGGCTTCATCCGCGACCTGTACACCGGTTAATGGTGAATAATATTTCGGTGCGACCTTTGGCTTTGGCGTGCTAAAAACAGATACTTGAGGCGCCTTTTCTGGGTATAACATCGCAAAAGCAATGACCGATGTGGCTCCGATCCCTAGGACGCTAATAGTAATGATCATAAATAGGCGGTGCCCGTTGATCCATTTTTTGATCCGTCGCCATTTGCTGACTTTTCTCGGTTGTTGAAAGTCCATGCTTATGGTTATTATAGCAGATATTCACCGCTAGGTTTGATTCAATTTTACGTAACCGTATTTCTATGTTATGGTTTACATAGCACATCTGTTGTCTAGTTAGAGAGGATGTGGTCGTATGCCACAAGCAACAAAGCGCGAGCTGAGGCTTGCGAAGAGGCACGGGATCGAGATCGTTGGCAATGGAGGATATCTTCCGGTTTCTGGTCGAGCGATCGTTGCTGGATACGTGCTTGACCGTCCTTCGATCGGCGTCCGTTTCACTTTGTATCGTGATGGACGCTACAAGGGGGCCGTGACGGCGCTCAGGTATCCCTCTCGATTTGCCACATGGCGGAGGCGGAGGGAGGCATTCAACTTCGCCGTCGAGGCCGTGTGACATACTTGTAATCAGTCTGGTGTATCGGCTCTACGGAGCCGATACACCCTACACACTTAGACAGCGTTAGCAATCCGTGTTAGCGTTTTTAATTTATCTATCTAACTTTGACCGCCGTCCGTTTGCATTGTGTGAACCTTTGTGTTTATATATACATTAATTATAGCGTTGAAACAGCGCATCGAACATTTCAAAGGAGACTGAGTGAAAAATAAGCCACAACCGAGGATTGCTGTCGGTCGGGACTCTGACGTTCCAATCGAACCGAACAATCAACAGCTCGAAGATGACACTTGGCAGCAGCCACCGTTTGACCGCTTTCCTGCGCATACGGTTAGCGTTACTGTACCGCAGGGAGTCTTTGCGCAGTTGGCATGGGCACGGGTAGGATTCGTCGAGTTGTCAGCCGAGGAAGTTGAGGCATACAAAAAGGTTAGCGAATCTATCGTCCCTGCGAGTGATTTTGCGATGCAAGGCGATATGTCGCCTTTCGTAGCCGAGAGGTTGGCAGTGGCGGAGGCGAGCAAAGTGTTTACTCGTATCTCTGCCTGCATCCCGCCGACTCGACTGTCGGGCAAGCTGGATGCTACGATCATCGGTTGTATCGAGACGATCGGTGGTGATCGCTATTTTGTCATCAACGTGCCGACTGTTGATACTATGGGCGTGCAAGATGTTGCGACAAG
>JBARQK010000050.1:0-2177 GCA_049643705.1 Saccharimonadaceae bacterium (SeqCode)
CAGCAGAACGCCGCAGCCTCATCGGCTCGGGCGATCGCAGTGAAAAGATCCGTACCTACAACTTCCCCCAGGACCGCATCACCGATCACCGTATCGGCTATTCACGATCAAATATCCCGACTGCGATGAACGGGGACATCGATGACTTGATCGAGAAACTTATGTCGTACGAACGAGAACTCAAGGCGCAAGGCGCAGAGTCTACCTAAAGTACCTGCTTTATGATGATAAGAGAGTGGCTACACGCATCGTCTGCAAAACTTAGAAATATCGGAATAGTTTCCGCCTACCTAGACGCCGAGATAATATTGGCTCATACGCTACGAAGAAACCGCACCTGGCTGCACGCGCATGACCATGAAGATATACCAGCGAACCGGCTCGACATCGCTAACGCACGCTTGGACTTACGGCTAAACCGCGTGCCGATCGCCTATATCATCGGTCACAAAGAGTTTTACGGTCGCCACTTTCATGTATCACCTAGCGTATTGATTCCCCGCCCAGAGTCCGAGACCATTATTGATCTTTTAAAGGAGTGCTACCGGCCCGCCCATAAACAGCTCGTTGATGTTGGTTGCGGCTCTGGAGTGCTCGGCATAACGGCAAAGCTCGAGTTACCAAAATTATCAGTTACGCTCTGTGACATCAGTCGCCACGCGCTGACTGTCACGTCGAAGAATGCAAACGGACACAAGGCGGATGTCCAAATACTAGAGAGTGATCTGCTCGACTCATACCCCTTGCAGGCTGACATAATCGTCGCCAACCTCCCTTACGTCGACGAAACATGGGAGCGATCCCCTGAAACGGCTCACGAACCTAGTTTGGCGCTATTCGCAGACGAGAACGGCTTGGAATTAATATATAAATTGATCAACCAAACAACAGAAAAGTTATCTGTTGGCGGCATACTGCTGCTCGAAGCTGACCCCGTACAGCATAAGTTGATAATTAAACATGCCGAGTCTCGCGGTCTGACACCGATAGAAATCAGAGACTATGCGTTAGTTCTAGGAAAGAACTAGCTATACTCGCCTAGTTCGACTGTCGCTTTGATCTCTTTATCGCCACGCAAAATCGTCATTTCGATCTTTTCGCCAGGCATATACATGCCAGTTAGAGTCATGAGATCGCCGCTACTGCCGACCGCGATATCACCGACTTTTGTAATGATGTCACCACTCTGGATGCCAGCCTTGTCAGCCGGACCGTCGGCTACAACCGGACGAGCACTACCATCAGCCGTAATGTACGCGCCGGCACTGCTGTTGAGCTTGTTGCGCTTTGCGATATCCGGAGTAACAGCGACATAACGCACTCCTAGATATGCCCTTTTGACTTTGCCGTTGAGTAACAGGCCTTTGATTAAGCCCTTTGTTGAGTTAATTGGTATCGAAAAGCCTAGGCTCTGCGCGTCCTCGACAATAGCCGTGTTAATACCGACAACCTGACCTTTGGCGTTGAGTAGAGGTCCTCCAGAGTTACCTGGATTGATCGCGGCATCTGTCTGCAATAAGTCATGTAATGACTCGACCCCGCTACCACCGCTAGTAGCAGCCTCGACTGGACGGCCGATACCCGATATAATGCCACTGGTGACTGTATTTTGATACTGTCCGAGTGAATTACCGATAGCGATGACCTGCTGGCCGACCTTGACGGTTGACGAGTTGCCTAGTTCCGCCGGTTTGAGATCACTGACACCCTCGATCTTTAGAAATGCTACATCATTTAGCGGATCCTTACCGACAATTTTGACATTCTCGTATGTGGTGCCGTCAGACAGAACGATTTCGGCTTTATCGACACCGTCGACAACGTGCTTGTTGGTCAGAACGTAGCCGTCTTTACTGATAATAATGCCCGTTCCAGCTCCTCGAACTTCCTGAACGCCGTAGTAAGAAACCGACGTGCCGCTAGTAACTATCGATACGATACTCGGCGATACCCTGCTGGCAACATCGCTGATATTCGCTTCGCTCGAAAACTCTTGGATCTTGTTACCATCATCAAAATTTGCGATGTTCTGAGGTTTTGGCTGGAATAAAACCGTCATGATCACTGCCGCGCCTACTAGCAGTGACACGATGATCGAGACGACGATAGCAACAGTCGTCTTGCGATTTAGGCTCCTACGATCAGCCTTGGTTAGATGAGTTTCGTTCTCTTCGATT
>JBARQK010000051.1:0-2541 GCA_049643705.1 Saccharimonadaceae bacterium (SeqCode)
CGCTATAAACAACTGAGCTACACCCGCATGGCGTGTATGATATGTGCTATTTTACGGGAGATGCCGTCACTCGTTGTCCTTGGCCTGCAAGGATCGGTCACGCTAGCGCGACCCCGCAACTTCGCGGTTGGCGTCATAGCCGCCATCGGAAGGTTGCCTTGCGAACTGCCACTGGCAGTTCTCACTCTAAACAACTGAGCTACACCCGCATGGTGTGTATGAAATGTACTTCGACGGAGATGCCAACTCTCGTCGTCCGTGGGTTTAATACTCCCGCGTACAGTTGATGATTATACCGGGACATCTGTTGATTTTCAAGTACTATGGCTCTAGGATCCGGAAAGACTCGTTCAACAATCTCCTACCCAGATAAGTCGCTAATGGCGAATGAGGTACACCGGCAACTTCATGGACACTAATATTTAGCCCATTTGCTGCCAAGGTATCTCTGATTTCGGCGGCAGGAAATATCTCGTCGCGGCCTCCGCATAGTACCGCGATGTTGCAGTCTGATGCAGATAAGGCTTTTAGGTTAGACATGGCGTCATGTTTTAGGCCGCTGTTGTACTGTGCTCTGTCACCATAGTTCCGGAAATCTATAGTTTTCGAGATCTGCCGATGGTTGTGGCGTAGTTTACCGTCCACCAGTAGTGACACTACCTGGTGATACGCATTTTTAATGATCCGCTGTTTAAATGTTTTAAACCGAGTGTCATCATCACCGTCAAATGCAGCTGCGTTTAGGCCTAATGGCTGAGTCAAGACAAGGTTTTTTAGATAGTTTTCATATCCCCTCCCCGCAAATAGTTGCAGAACACCCGGTACTGCCTGCGAGTCGGCGATAACATCTACCAGATCGATACTAAATGATTTTACTAGGGTATCAAATACGGATTTTGTATAGCCAAACACATATTCAGATATATCACTGCCGTCTTTTTTTGCGTGCCAATGTGGCGCACCCTGAACGACTGCAGTGTACGGCGGGCAAGCCTCGGCGACCCAACGAGCTAGTTTTCCTATCTGAACAGTTCCCAGAAATACGATACTATCGATACGGCCATTTTCGTCATTCATCCATACATCGTATGGAATACTCTGCCCGTTATAGTCATAGTTAAAAGATATTTTGTGTATATGATTTTTTCGATGCATTGTTTTACATTTTAGCATCAGAGGAGGCTAAATACTCTCGTAGTTGAGCAAATGCTTCCAGCTGGATATATGTTGCTTTGTACTCATCGTCGTCCATGTCGGCACGCGTTTTTGACCAGCCGTCAGGAATAAAGAAATCGTCCCAACCATACCCACCGCTACCGCTAGGGTGATCGGCAACTGATCCTCGGCTGATAGCATCAAAAAAGACAACTTTGCTACCGTCGTACAGACACATTACAGCTCGGCGCGTCGCCTTGCGGCTCAGACTGTCCAGACTACGACATATGGTTTCGTGCGACACTTCGTCAACCAAAAATCGTATAAAGGTCCCTGGAAATCGACCGAATGCCTCAAACTCTAGTGAAGAATCGTCAACTAGAACCGGTTTTTGTATCAGCTCGTATGCTTTACGAGCCTTGTGCTCTACCACTTCGTGCAAGTCTAGCGACTGGATCTCTGTCTGATTGACCTTTTGGTGATCGAGTTCGATACCCAGGTATTGATTTAGATAATCTGCCTTTGACCGGTTACCTGTTATGAATATCGGGTTTTGCATGTAATTGATTATAGGGTCTATCTGTTGGAAAAACTACACGTAAGGTTACGGTATGGCTCTCTCTGTCTCCCATTTGAGAGGTACACACATCCTGTAGGGATTTTCTCCATCTACCGCATTACCTGAGGAGTCTATGTCTATGTAGACTACATTCTCACGATTATCATTATTAAAATCATCGTCGCCGTAAAAACTGATGTAGCCTGCCCGCCCTGTCTCCTCAGCGTAGACGCTGGCATACAACGACACAATGGCGTATACCCTATCTGGCCCGACCAGACAGTAGGAGAGACTGGACTGCAGATGCGTGTCACTAGAGACGTCATTGTATGCTTTGCTGACAGTGTTCGGCACAGTGAACGCCAGCCAGAACCAGGTTAACAAAAGTAGCAACAAAAAGCTCCCTATCGATATAGTGCTAATTTTTTGTAATTTGTGTGTTTGGAAAAAGTCTTTCATATGATCGTTATAGCAGATAGCATCGGGTGTTACAAGTACAGCATTTTTCCATTTGGTGCGGGTGGAGGGATTCTAACCCTCGGCTTCAACCTTGGGAAGGTTGCACTCTAACACTGAGTTACACCCGCATGCACAAATGATTATACCAAAAAGAGACCGCCTGGCGCAGCGATCTCTCTATTGGTTATCGATATTTAACGATGAAGCTTACTGTGTTTGTTACTTTGAACATAGGCAACACATTGTCCTTGGTTTTTAAAGTCAAAGTTCACCCATCCACCATTCTTGCACTGATCGGCTGATGTTGGTTTTGGGTCTACCTCGATAGCGCCTGGCTCAAAGTCATAGAACAAATCGTTCATCAATAC
>JBARQK010000052.1:0-3404 GCA_049643705.1 Saccharimonadaceae bacterium (SeqCode)
GTGGTATGTTGCTATCCTCATAGTCTTAAGCCTGTGTTTTAGTTTTATTGTCTATAACATTGCCGCTCACGAAATAGGGCGAGCGTTTGGGCCTCAGCGTGCCGGTGAATCTAGGATATTTATCGACGACGAGTCCGTCCAGATGCTACGTGTTCAGCGTGTCGAGCAG
This sequence comes from Saccharimonadaceae bacterium (SeqCode), assembly GCA_049643705.1. Classification (GTDB taxonomy): domain Bacteria; phylum Patescibacteriota; class Saccharimonadia; order Saccharimonadales; family Saccharimonadaceae; genus JBARQK01. The sequence goes on from JBARQK010000052.1 coordinate 170, forward strand.
GGGAATCGCAGTATTGTTGCCAATCTCGTGCTGTTCAACCTGATTGTCCTGGTGGCAGGCGCCTTTGCTAGCTATCTGTTAGCCCGTCGTACGCTCCAGCCCATCGAAGAATCTCACGAAGCGCAGAGTCGTTTTGCGTCTGATGCCGCTCATGAACTTAGGACGCCGCTAGCCGTTATGCAGGCCGAGCTAGAAGTGGAATTGCGCGATACTAAATCGACCAAAAAATCTCACGAAGCGGCTATCCGTAGCAGCCTAGAAGAAGTTGATCGGTTACATACACTAACTGAACGACTGTTATCGTTATCGTCACAACAGGAGCTCGAACTCGGGGCTGTTCAGATCGAAGACGCGGCAATCGATGCAGTCAATCACGTCATACCGACAGCCAGTTCCAAAAAAATATCGATCGACAACAAAGTTGGGTCGCAAAATGTCATCGCTCAGAGCGATAGCCTCCGGGATGTGCTAATCATTCTGCTAGATAACGCCATCAAATACAGTCCTGACGGAAGCAACATCGAACTAACTAGTGGTGCTGCCGACAAACATGCCTATATTTCGATTACCGATAATGGTGACGGCATAAGTGAATCCGAGCTAGAAAAGATATTTAATCGTTTCTATCGTTCCGATGAGTCACGTAGCAAGACAAATGTCGATGGCCACGGTCTAGGGCTTTCGATCGCGCGTAGCCTAGTCGATCAGATGGGCGGTGACATTGTTGTGACTAGTACGCTAGGCAAGGGTAGTAATTTCACCATCAAATTACCTCTAGCAAACGACTAGTCCTCGAGTAGGCAGAACAGATGTATACTGTTAATTGATGCAAAAGTATCTCGTAGCGGTTTCGGGCGGTGTCGACAGCGTAGTCCTACTCGACATGCTCGTGGGTGGCAATCCCCCGATTTCCCATTTCCTAACTCCTAACTCCCAATATGTAGTGGCTCATTTCGATCACGGAATCCGTGACGATTCTGCTGCTGATGCTAGATTTGTCGAAGCGCTAGCTCGTGGCTATGGCCTGAAATATGTTGGCGGTAAGGCGAGTTTAGGAAAAAGTTCTAGCGAAGAGCAGGCGCGAATGGCCAGGTATGATTTTTTATTTAAAGAAGCCAAAAAACTGAACGCAACTATTCTGACGGCACATCACAGAGACGATATGATCGAGACAATCGCGATTAATATATCTAGGGGAACTGGCTGGCGAGGACTGGCTGTTTTAGGTAGAGTTAGTGTCGATAGACCACTAATAGCCCTTAAAAAAGCTGAAATTTATGACTACGCTATCAAAAACCATCTAGAGTGGGTCGAGGACGAGACCAATCGCACGGAGCAGTACCTCCGAAACCGTATGCGTCGCACAATATCACAAAATCTAACGTCTGACGCAGCGGATAAACTCGTCGTACTTCGCGATCAACAGATTGCTTTGCGTGACCAGATCGATACAGAGACCTCTCGCCTACTCGGTCTATATGTATCCGATGGCACTATGACTCGCTACGAGTTGATAAACATGCCTGGAGATGCCGCCGTGGAAGTCCTAGACGGCTATCTACGAGCTCAGCTAGGCCGAAGTCTGACCAGGCCTCAGCTAATCCGTGCGTTACTAGCCATAAAAACCGCTACACCGGGCAGCACTGCCGAAATCGGCGATCGCCTAAAGATAAAATTTGAAAAACGAACGCTTAGTATAGGCGTTTTGTAGTCTTCGATATTCGCCATCTTCCATCTTCTATTTTCCTATTTCCCAGTCCCCAGTCCCTAGCCATAGCCCGTTGCCTCTCCCCCCTATAACTGATACAATTTAAGAGATCGCTTTGTATTTACCTACTATATTCACTGAAAGGATTTTCGCTTATGGCCACCAAGAAACCCGCTCCAGACAAGAAAAAGATTAGTAACGCAGTTAGGATCAGTCTATTTTGGATGATTCTAGTTTTTGGCGTTTTGTTGTACATGGCTTTTGCCACGCCCCAGGCTACGCTAAAATCCGTTGACATTACCGATGTTATCAGACGTGCCAATGCCGGAGAAATCGCCAAGATCCAGGCTGAGGGAAATGACTTAAAAGTTACACTCAAGGGCCAGGACAAAGCAACCGAGAAATCATACATCGAGGGTGGTATTAGTACGCTGATACGAGACGACGTTGTCGATAGAAGCAAAGTATCTCTGTCTGCTGCGCCACCTTCGGAGACTGGCGCAACACTGTGGAATATCGCAAGCATCGTCTTGCCGATCCTACTAATTGCCGCATTCTTTATCTTTATGATGCGCCAGGCCCAGGGCCAGAACAACCAAGCAATGGGCTTTGGTAAATCAAAGGCAAAACTCTATGGCCTCGACAAAGAACGTGTCGTTTTTGCTGACATTGCCGGTAACGACAACGCCAAACAAGACCTCGAAGAAGTAGTCGATTTTCTAAAACATCCGAAAAAGTACGAAGGCCTAGGGGCAAAGATACCAAAAGGCGTCTTGCTAGTTGGTAACCCCGGTACTGGTAAAACGATGCTAGCCCGTGCTGTTGCCGGCGAAGCCAACGTGCCGTTCTTTAGTATCTCTGGTTCAGAGTTCGTTGAAATGTTTGTTGGTGTCGGCGCATCTCGTGTGCGAGATCTGTTCGCCAAGGCTAAAAAGAACGCTCCAGCCATCATATTCATCGATGAGATCGACGCTGTCGGGCGCAAACGTGGCTCCGGTATGGGTGGAGGTCACGACGAACGTGAGCAAACGTTGAACCAAATCCTGGTTGAAATGGATGGTTTTGAAACTGGTACAAATGTTATCGTTTTAGCTGCCACTAACCGTGCCGATGTACTCGATCCAGCCTTGTTGCGTCCAGGTCGTTTTGACCGACGGACGAATATTACTTTGCCAGAGCGCAGAGATCGTGAAGCAATTTTGAAGGTTCATTTCAAAAATAAGCCTAGTGACGACACTGTCGATCTAGATAAATTGGCTGCCAAAACGGCTGGTTCGTCTGGTGCTGATCTCGCCAATATCGCTAACGAAGCGGCGATCATAGCTGCTCGTCGTAACGCGAAAAAGATTTCAGGTAAAGATCTGACAGAGGCCTTTGAAAAAGTTGCTATCGGTCCCGAACGCAAGACAAAGGTGATGAATGAAGCCGAAAAGAGGCTGACGGCTTATCACGAAGCTGGCCATGCCGTTGTTGGTCATGTACTACCGGACAGCGATCCAGTCCATAAAGTCACCATCATCCCTCGTG
>JBARQK010000053.1:0-4525 GCA_049643705.1 Saccharimonadaceae bacterium (SeqCode)
GTGCTGATGCGCTAGGACGATACCAGAGAATTTATCGGCCTTGTCCCATTCCAGCATCTGCCAGTCGTTGAAGGCGCCTTCTTGCATAAACTCTTGCCCTTGCAGTAGCATCGGCATGCCTGGAGCAGTTAGAGTGATGGCATTGGCCAAAAGAGCGCGCTGGCGGGCAAATAGACTGCCAGCATTGCCGGGACTAGCGGCTTCATTAAGGCGCACTGAGCCGTTAGCGGCCGTATCATGCGAATCGCTAAAGATGACTTTTTCGAAAGCATTGCCGTTGTAGCCGCGAGTCAGTTCGTATCGCAAGGCCGAGAGGTTTGGCCATACGTTATAGGTGAGTCCCAGAGCATCGCGTAGGGCGTGAGGGAAGTTTAATTCCCACTGGGCATCGAAACCGATGCCACTATATTTTGTTGGTTTCGTGATATATGGCGTCGCAGCGCAATCTTCGGCGATCATAGTCGCCGCTGGATTGACCTTGTGCGCGAGATCAGCGATATCGCCCAGTAGATACCATGCATCAGCGATATCATGTGCGGGATCATTATCGTGACCCTCTGTGTTACGCATGTAGATAGTTGAATCTAGGCGGAGGCCATCGAGCCGATATTCGTTGAGCCACATCACGACATTGTCGAGGAAAAACTGTCTGACTTCTGGCCGTCCGTAGTCGGGCCTGCCGCCCCATGGTGTATCGCCACGTTGATCATTATAAAAATATATGCCACCGCGTCCGTTTTCGTTCCAACCGTCGAATTGCCAAAGGTCGCTGTCGCCATAGAAATGGTTATAGACAACGTCGACTATTACGCCGATGCCCTTGGTATGAGCTGCTTTAACCAGTTCCATCAGGCCGTGACGACCGCCGTAATTATTCTCAATGCTAAATATATAATTTGGAGCGTAACCCCATCCATTGCTAAAGGCCATACTGGTAATTGGCATCAACTGGATCATATTGACGCCTAATTCTGCTAGGTAATCGAGCCTATCGATAACGTCGTAAAAAGTTCCAACAGTTGAAGCGTCAGGGCGGTTGAAAGTGCCGACGTGCATCTCGTATATGATCTGTTTTTCCTTTGGAATCGGCATAAAGACATCGTCACCCCAGTCGAAGTCATGGGCCACGATAACAGATAGGCCATTGTCAGAAACAGTCAGCTGCCTAGCGTATGGATCGTTTTTTACGAGGGTAGTCGTACCGGTATCTATCAGGTAATGATATATATGGCCGGCTTCAACATTTTCCAGAGTCTTTGACCAGTATCCGTCGCCTTCGCTATCCATCGGAAATACACCCTCGGCAAAGTTACCAGCAACACTAACAGATTTGGCGAACGGTGCCCATACGCGGAATTCAGCACTATGACCATGCAAAGCAACGCCCAAATTTTTCTTTACCTGGTGAGTCATGTTTTCATTATCTAAGCTTGAGCGTAATAAAGCAAGGCTGGATGACATTTTGTAGCTATTTAATTACTACACCAATGATCTGTTTGAGACCGATCGCGCCGTTGTATCTAGAGTCGATCGATTCCGGTCGGTTATCCCCGCATATGAATATCTCGTCTTCTGCTAATTGGATGTCTATCTGATCCTGTGTCTCGTCTAGTGACGTGGTAGCCTCCCAGCTTGACCCGGCATCAACATTGAATCCATCGGTTTTTTCGCTGTTATAGATCGTGATAATACCGTTGTTGATCGTGACTCTCTCGCCGGGGAGTCCGAGAACACGTTTTACCAGTGTGCTAGATCCAACGTCTTCCGATAGAGCTGATAGACCAAAGTTCGGATGGACGATCACTATCTCTCCTCGATTTGGTACGTATTGTTTCGAGAACGTAATGGGCAGCTTGTTGACCAACAATTTGTCACCGTCCTGTAGAGTTTGCTGCATGCTAACGCCGTTAACAGTAAAAATCTGCAAGACAAAGCTATTTATGGTAATAACTACGACCAGAGAAGTAGTTAGCACCATACCGGTTATTGTCGTTCGTCTGTACCATGGGCTATAAGCAATATTTTGTAATTTTAGATGCCAACCAGTCGGGTCATGGATGAAACCATGGGCATAGTTATAGTATTCACGAGCCCTGAGAATATGCAGGATTGCGTGCATGATGGCAAACAAAACCAGCAGCGACAGGGACCATATCAGAGGCACGATGACGCTAGAATGTGTAGCAGAAAAGCGCAGTATCATGTTGGGTATGCTGTCGTGGAAATCGAGAGGCGCGGAATCATTCAATATGATCGCTTGACCAGAGGCAAACTCAACGACTCGAGTTAGTTTCTGTTTGTAGTACGATGCGTATCGAAGATCAAATTCCTGGAGGCTCGGACGAGAGTACATTAGCTGAGAATCGGCATAATATTTTACAGAATTGATCATGTCCGTTGTCGGATCGCTGACAGTCGCGATAGTTAGCGCCGATGTGTTGCCCGTGAGGCTCACTGTACGGACGTGCGCCACGTGATCACCATAAGTCAATTCACAGTTTTGTTTTGGCTGACAGACTGGATTGGCGCTGTTCAGAAATAGTAAGGTTGGGCGGTTAGCGTCTGGAATCTCCTTTAGAACCGTCGAAGTTAGCTGAAAAGTACTGAGTGACTCGGCGTTAGATGTCGCATATGTGCCTAGTTTGACCCAACTATCGCCAGATGCTGTCGCCTTGCCGATGGTTCGGCACGCGTTCTGTTGATCGTAAACCTCAACCAAGCCGCTCTGCCCAGGTAAACCTAGTTTGATGTAAACATCGAATGAGGCAGCCGGTAGATTGGCTTCGCCTGTGTAATATATGATACTGCTGTCTCCGCACGGGACTTCTTCGTAGCTATTCTGTTCTGCTAGTGCCACATCTATCGGCAACAACGTAGATATACCTAGAATGATCAGAGGAATGGACATCGCCAACAGACGTTTTATTTTAAGCATAAATATATAATAGCATCCTCCTGCGCGGCGCTGATTGTCATGCTTGTGTTTTAACTGAGGCTTGTATATAATCTTGCCTGTAAACAACAATAGATAGGATCTTTTGTGAAAACAAAAAAAATGTCAACAACGAGTCAATCAGAAAATATCATTTCAGGGAAAAAGAAGATAGTTCTTAGTCGCAGACAACAGATAGCCACTGTCCTAGTGGCGGCGCTGGCCGTTGTCGGCGTGGGCTACGGCGTGTATAGCTTTACGTATATGAACGAATCTTTCGCCGGTAGCTGTGTGAGTAATGTCTACAGGTTCGGCAGTAGAGGCACATGTGTCAAACATATCCAGTCTCTAAACAATTTCTTTGCGACAACTTCGGCCGATAACCTCAATGTCGACGGCATATTCGGCGACACTACGCGAAAATCGATAAGAAAGTTTCAGACTTTCTGGGACCTATCCGCAGACGGTGTAGTTGACTCGATGACATGGGAAACACTTTGTTCCCCACAGATGGGTGCCGACGGTTCATACCAGGTACCGTCTAACTTTCCGATATCGGCTGCTCGCGGAGCCGGGTGCCCAGGTGCGGATAAATTCCACTATTAGTTAAGTATAAATTAACCAAGAGCTAGGCGTAATTGCTTCGCTCTGTTTTTATTTCGTAGTAGCTAGACATAAAAACGGCCGGGTCTTTACAAAACGGGGTTTTTAACGCTATAATTGATCTTATGCACGCGACGTGTTATTAACTCGCGTCGCGCGAATAAAACTAACTAATAGGGAGATGAAATCTACAATGGCAGATTTTGATCGCACTAAGCCTCACGTTAACGTTGGAACAATGGGCCACGTTGACCACGGCAAGACAACACTAACAGCTGCTATTACTGCAGTTCTAGCTAAAAGGCTACCAAGCCCAACTAACAAACCAGTCAAATACGACGAGATTGACAACGCTCCAGAGGAAAAGGCTCGTGGTATCACCATCGCCAGCTCCCACCAGGAATATGAGTCGGAAAAGCGTCACTATGCTCACGTTGACATGCCAGGTCACGCCGACTATGTCAAAAACATGATCACCGGTGCTGCTCAGGTTGACGGTGCTGTTCTAGTAGTCTCAGCTGCAGACGGTCCTATGCCACAAACTCGCGAGCACGTACTACTTGCAAAGCAAGTTGGTGTGCCAAAGATGGTTGTGTTCCTCAACAAGATGGACATGGCTGACGAAGAACTAGTTGAACTAGTTGAAATGGACGTTCGCGAACTTCTAACAAAGAACGGTTACGATGGCGACAACGTACCTGTTATAAAGGGCTCAGCCCTCAAAGCGCTAGAAGGTGACGCAAAGTACGAGGACGCTATCATGGAACTCGTTGCTGCTATGGACGAATACATTCCAGAGCCAACACGTGACCTAGATAAGCCATTCCTGATGCCTATCGAGGATGTTTTCTCGATCAAGGGTCGTGGTACGGTTGCTACCGGTCGTATCGAGCAGGGTATCGTAAAGATCAACGATGAAGTTGAAATCGTTGGTATCCGCGCAAACCAAAAATCAGTTGTAACTGGTATCGAGGCTTTCAAAAAGAACCT
>JBARQK010000054.1:0-14556 GCA_049643705.1 Saccharimonadaceae bacterium (SeqCode)
AAAGGCGCAGCCAACGGCTGCCCCAAAAGCTCCTCCCCCCTCTGAAAACATCTGGTTTTTGCTCGGCAAAACCAAAGAAAAAAGGGCGCTTTCGCGCCCAGTTTCCGAATTTTGTCCATTTTTGGTGCGGATAAGAGGACTTGAACCTCCACGCCATTGCTGGCACTAGCACCTGAAGCTAGCGCGTCTACCAATTCCGCCACATCCGCATGTCTGGTTATATTATGAGCTAGTTTATCGTCATCTCGGACACTTCAGTCTGAAGCTATGTCACCGTAGTGCGTGTTCCATATTATTCGATATGGCCGTATCGGGTGACACACACTACCATTCGCTATCCAGCGAACCGCCACATCCGCATACACAACAGTAACAATAGGAAATTATACGCTATCTGCAGCTGAATATAAAGGCATCTAATGAAACGATGTTGACAAAACGTCATTTTTGTGCTAGAGTGTTAATATCGCCAGGAACGTATCCTGCGTGTACCCATGCTCGGAAGGAGCATTCATGACCAACCTATTTGCAAGCCAGATCGCCGCTGCCGAACGGCGCGAGGCAGCCGTCAAGGCCGAGCTCCTCGCCGCCTCGCAGGTGCGGATCGTGGCGAAGCCAGTCAAGACGGAGGCCGAGCTCCTCGCCGAGCTCCTCATCGAGTTCGGACGGGGTTTCCTGTTCGCTGTTGCGAACAGGGTGGTTCGTGCCGATAAGTGGTCGGCCGATTACATTCGTCTGATCGGACAGTACTCCGAGGACCTGTTGCGCAGGTCCGAGTGCGAGTTGCCGAAGATCGATCCGCGACATGCGAACTTGATCCTCGACAAGTTCGAGTATGGGCTTTGGCTCAATCCGGACGTTCCAGCCGGCACCTTCTTCGGCCAGCGCCTGTTGGCGGAGAGAGAGGCGAATGCGATCACGCGACCGGCGCCGATCGAGTACGTCCGACCTGTACTCGTGACCGGTGATCGGGAGGCGGCTACTACCGTGACCGCGCCCGCCCCGTCCGCGCAACTGCCGCCCGCGATCACGCCGAAGGGCGTCCGCGGTGGACGAAAGGCCCAGGTGGCGTAAACCTTCCAGCATGGGTAAACCCTCCCGGGACCAAGAATCAGAAACGCGACTTGTTACAATGAGTCGGTGAAGCAGATTCTGTCCCGGGAGGTAACTCCCATAAAACTGTATACTACGACCGAATAGGTCGTTTTTTGATATCATAAAGCAATGCAGGACAATCGCAACGTAACCGATGAATTCAAAGGAGTTGATATCACAGACATCATAGAACGCCTCGATGAGCGGGGTGTAGAACTACAGATCGCGGTTGAGAACACACTGCGTGATTACAACATGGGGACTATCGTTCGCACAGCCAATGCCTTCGGCGTGCGGCACATTCACGTGATTGGGCGGAGACAATGGAACAAACGTGGCGCGATGGCGACTGACAAATATCTACATGTTCATTATCACGCGACGGCTGATGAATTTGCCGATAAGATGATGGGCAAAACTTTAGTCGCGATCGAAAACAATGTCGAATCCTCAGCCTTAGCCCGGACGAAATTGCCAGCAAACACAGTTCTGATATTTGGCCAGGAGGGCCCTGGGATTTCGCCCGAACTTCTGAAAAAAGCTTCGCGAGTCGTTCATATCGAGCAACTAGGTTCTACCCGCTCATTGAACGTCGCCTCTGCCGCTGCAGTCGCAATGTACTCATGGCTGCAACAGAACACCTTATAAGATTTATACGCGAAGGCGTATAATCGGAGTATGTTGGAAGAATTGTTCTTTATACTCGGTTTACTGAATAATCTCTATTTAATATTCATCTTTGCAATTCGAAAAAATACGACACTTCTACGACGGGTTGGAAAGTTCTATTTTCTTTTGGCTATCCCGGCTATTTATGCGATGTTCTTGGCCCCGCAGGAACTGCAATCGGTGCGTTACGGTATATTTCTAGGAATATTTTTGGCATTTTTGGTTCTGGAATATCTATACGATTATGTCTGGGAGATTCCTTTCCGTGAGAATATGAAAAAGTATTGGAAACAAGTGATACCATACCTATTTTTGTACTATGCAATGAATTATGGGTTTGTGGTGATGACCTGGAACTACTACTCCCAAATAGGCGGGGCGATCATGCTCGGACTATTAATTATACAAATACTCGTCAATCTACGAACGCACGCCCCTGCATCAAAAGGATAAGCCTTGGTAAGTTTTAGTTTTCTTTTCGGGTCGCTTATTCTCACGATAGACAAAAATCATTCGATTAACATGATATAATTTCAACATAAACGAAGGAAAACAAAAATGAACCCCAATCAACCAATGAACGTACAGCCGCCAGTGGCCCAACCGCAGTATCAGCAGAGTGTTCAGCAGCCCATGCCCGTACAAGCTCAACCTGGCCCGATGGCGCCGTTTCGTCGGTCGAACGTAGAGCTTGTTGTGGGCGCCACGGCGTTTAGCAGAGTTCCCGCCATACTGGAATGGAGTGGCGATAATAGGATTCGACTCTTTACGGCTGATCCGAGTGGCCAAACCGTTGTGCAGCTTGATTGCTTACCTGGAGAGATATCAGAGTTCTCGTTGAGTATGGGTTCAGCAAACATGAAACTAACCGATGGTCGACGATTTGCGATCTATTTCTCGATGGAAGCCCAAAACAAGTCTGTAGCATCTGCCGTACTAGGTAATTTTGGGCTAGTCGGCGCGTTGGTTGGTGCGGGTGTCAGTAGGTCAGCATCAAAGTCTGAAGGCGAAACTGATCTCAGATGGTGGAAAGATAGTTTGAGTCGATTTGGCGTTGGCGGCAGTAACATCTCGGCAAGCAGTCTGTACAAAATAGACAAGATAGGGATCATATTGGCTGTTTCGATCCCAGTTGTTATATTACTCGTCGTCACCGTGGTTGTATTGGTGGGTGGAGCCAGCTGATAGTTAAGGTCGTTTTTCTTGCCTTCCGTCGCTAAAAATGCAACAATTATAAGTATTATGACCAGCCTAAACAGCGATCCATACAAGGGTACTCGTGATTATTATCCTGAAGACATGCGCGTTCGGCGTTACATCTTTAATACTTGGCGCAAAGTTGTCGAGGGCTATGGCTATGAAGCCTATGACGCACCGCTGATCGAACCACTCGAAGTTTACGCCGCGAAAAGTGGCCAAGAGCTTGTTAGCGAGCAGACTTATCAGTTCGTCGATCGTGGTGATCGTCAGGTGGCGATTCGTCCCGAAATGACACCTAGCGTGTCGCGAATGATCGCGGCTCGTCGCCAAGAGATCGCTTATCCAGCACGTTGGTACTCGATCGCCCAGTTTATGCGTTACGAGCGGCCTCAACGCGGTCGTGAACGCGAGTTCTGGCAACTGAACCTAGATATATTCGGCGTAGACAACATCCTCGCCGAGGCCGAGATCGTATCGATAGGTGCAGATCTGATGAAAGGTTTCGGTGCGACTGATGACATGTACATCATAAAGATCAATAACCGTCGTGTGATTAACGTTATGATGGCTCAGTACCTCGAGCTCGATGCCGTACAAGCACAGTTGATGACGAAACTGTTTGATCGCAAGAACAAGATCGCGCCAGAAGCATTCCGCGATCAAGCGATCGAGATATTTGGCGACGATAGTGCAAAAGAAGGCTTGCAAAAGGTTGCTCGTATCCTGGCTGCGAAGACTATGGCCGATCTGCCAGAGACTATCCGAGACAGTCAGGCGGTTAGGGAAGTCCAGGAGCTGTTTACTCACCTAGAACGTGCTGGAATCAAAAATGCGACTTTCGACATTACGTTGATGCGCGGACTGGACTACTATACCGGTACTGTTTTCGAATTTTTTGATACTCATCCCGAGAATAACCGATCCTTATTTGGTGGCGGTCGCTATGACGGACTAGTCGGTCTGTTTGGTGCCGAGCAGATATCTGCTGTCGGTATGGCGCCAGGGCTGACGATGACTCAACTGTTCCTTGAGACTCATAAGCTATTGCCGGAGTTGTCTCCTCGGACGGAAATCTACATGGTTATACTAGGTGAAACTACAAAGGGCGCATTAAAACTTGCTCGAAAACTTCGTAGCGAGGGTTTGCGCGTCGAGGCTGACATATCTGCCCGAAAGCTCGACAAACAGCTAAAGACTGCCATAAAAAAGAACATACCATACATTATGTTTGTTGGTGAAGATGAGTTGAAAGACGAAATGTACAATTTCAAAGATACCGCAACCGCCACGGAAGAAAAGCTTAGTTTCGAGCGGATCGTTAGCAAGGTGATGGATCGTCGAACGCGTCGTCGTAGTAAGGATGACGAGTTGGATGCTTTGATGGGTGAGATCGAATCAGATCGATAAGCTGGTCTTTACATACTAGAAAAATTTTGAATAATTAATCTCTATTTTATTTACATTCATTTGTCCCAACAAAAAGATCAAAGATAATCCGATTTAATCTCTTTAATCCTTCCTTTTGACCGCAAAAGGAAGCTATAACTCCCCAGACTGCTTCACTCCGCCGAGAATGTATAAGTCATTTGTTTGGTTGCTGCGGGACTCCCTTTGGTCAGTCTGATTATATTTGATTTTATATAATAGGGATAATCAGACAGGTCCTCGCAAACTACTCCAAACAAATAACCTATCCTTCTCGGGTAGCTCCAGATGTCTGAGAGCTGATCTCATGAGCACCGGAGACTAAATAATCTAGTGACATCAAATAATGTAGGAATATCAAAACCATACCATAATACCTTTTCGCTGTTTGCGAGGCCCGGCCTTGCAAACACTAGCGGTTGCTGGATCCGTGTTAGATCTAGCGGTTCCGGATTTCGGGGTTCGGGGCTCTGAACAAACCCGTGAGAGTCAACTGATAGTTTCTAGACTATCCGAGTATGCTTGAGGTTGCAAACCGAGTTACGCAGGATACTAGGAAACTAGCAGTTGATGAGCTACGCGGTTTGAGAACGCCCCGGGAACTTTTGCTTCTTTTGTTGGGACAAAAGAAGGTAAACGAATATGCAATATAAAAAATTCTGATAAAAAGTTAAGCTAAAAACTGCTCATGTTCGCATGGGCGTATTTGCTCTGTTACAATAAACAGATATGAAGACATCTGTAAAACATTTATCCGAGACAAAAGTTATCTTGACCATCAGCTTAACTAGTGATGAGCTGGCTGATGCCAAGCAAGTTGCATTACATAAACTTTCCCGGGACGTCAAAGCCCCAGGCTTTCGTAAAGGCAAGGTCCCTGCTAGCGTAGCGGCAAAGTATGTAGCACCTGCCGCCCTGGATCAGCAAACTATCGAAGACGCGCTCAGCAAAGCTGTTGCCGAAGCATTCTTGGCCGAGAATCTCCAGGCTCTCGAGCGTCCAGCTGTCGAGATCAAAAAATACGTTCCAGAGCAAGAGCTGGAATTTACCGCTGAAACCGAGATTATCCCACCTGTCAAATTAGGTAACTACAAGAAATTAAAACTCAAGAAAGAAAAAGCCGTTGCCTCGAAACAGGAAATTGACGAGACACTAGAGCGAGTTCGCACTAGTCTCGCTGAAAAGTCGAGTGTCAAACGTGCAGCCAAGGACGGTGACGAAGCTGTCATCGACTTCGTTGGTAAAAAAGACGGTATTCCTTTCGAGGGCGGTACTGGTGACGGTCATCCGCTAATGCTAGGTAGCAACAGTTTTATTCCTGGTTTTGAAGAAGGAATTGTTGGTCACAAAGCTGGCGAAGTTTTTGACGTTCCCCTGACTTTTCCGGCCGAATACCACGCAAAGGATCTAGCTGGGCAAAAAGTTGTCTTTACGGTTACTTTGAACGATGTCAAAGAAGCCAAGCTACCTGAACTAGATGACAAACTAGCAGCCAAAGCTGGCCCGTTCAAGACCTTGGCTGAACTAACAGATGACATCAAACGCGAACTGAGTTCACAAAAACAGCGCGAATCTGATGAGAAATTAAAGGACGATGCGGTCAAACAGCTAATTGCTGCTAGCAAGGTGCCTGTTCCAGATATCCTGGTCAACGATCAGTCGCGTTCAATAGAACAGGATTTCTTGCAGAACTTATCCTATCGCGGAATGACACTCGATCAATACATCGAAACTAGTGATTTCAAAGACCGCGAGGAATGGCTAGAAAAAGAAGTCAAACCAGCCGCTAGCGACCGTGTCAAAGCTGGACTGCTACTAGCCGAACTCAGCAAGGCAGAAAAAATCGAAGCGTCTAGTGAGGAGCTAGCCGAGGCAATCAACAAGTACAAGCAGCAATACGCCAATAACCCTGAAATGGCAAAGCGCTTTGACGACTCAGCAGTTCAGCGTGACATCGCCAATCGATTGTTAACTGAAAAAACTGTCGACCGTTTAGTTGAGTTAAACTCGTAGTCTCACAGTAGAATCAATAAACTAGCACTCTACTTGCACGAGTGCTAGTTTTGCATTACAATGGTCATATATACGGAGGAAATTGCATGAAAGGTTACCTGGTCCCAACGGTTGTCGAAAAGAGCTATGATGGCGAACGAGCTTTTGATATCTATTCGCGCCTACTCAAAGAGCGCATCATCTTTCTCGGTGAGGAAGTAAACGAACATACTGCAAATATCGTCGTCGCACAGCTGCTTTATCTGGCATATGAAGATCCGAAAAAAGACATCTCTCTATACATTAACAGCCCAGGTGGCGTCGTCACAGACGGGCTGGCTATCTACGATACTATGCAGTTCATCAAACCCGATGTTGCGACATATGGGATCGGCCTACAGGCTAGTATGGGTGCATTCCTGCTCAGTAGCGGGACCAAAGGCAAGCGCCATCTATTACCAAATTCTCGCGTCATGATACATCAGCCATCTAGTGGCACCCAGGGCAAAGTCACCGACCAAGAGATCAGTCTGCGCGAAGCACTACGACTCAAAGACCTATTGTCAGAAATCATAGCAAAAAACACTGGCCAAAAGGTTGCCAAAGTCAAATCAGATATGGAGCGTGATTTTTGGATGAATGCCAACGAAGCCAAAGAATACGGCATAGTCGATCAGGTTATAGACAAAATCTAGCTCAAGCTTTGTTTGCGAGGCCGGGCCTCGCAAACAGGAAGAACATGGTTTAGCTAGGTTTCTACAACCGGTTACAGTAGTTTGTTATAGCTTGTTCGGTATTGATCGCTACAGCGACAAACGAACAGGACGGACTTGACTTTTGTGGCCGGAGTGTGTACAATTATTGGTAATGAAGCATGATTAACGAGGGCTATTTTTGAGCGCACGCTTGGCGAGGCGTTTTTTGCGTTCAAGACCTCTGTTAGAAAAACTTCGATGCGCCGAAGTAAACTAACCATAAATTATATGAGGAGCACCACGAGGTATGGCCAAAACCAAACCCGCAGCTGCCAGCACAAAGCGCGTCTTTTTCACAAAAGACGATGTTCTGGCGTTGCCTAATCTTGTAGCTCACCAAAAGGACTCTTGGCGTGATTTCGTCGAGACAGGCCTGGGTGAGATATTTGCCGAGATAAATCCAGTAGAGGATTACACCGGTCAGAAACTAGAACTAAGATTCCTAGACTATAGGTTCCAGGATCCAAAGACGACAGATCAGTTTGCCAAGGAAAACAACTTGACCTTTGAGGCGCCTCTAAACGCCAACGTTGAGTTGACTAACAAGGTTACTGGTGAAGTCAAAGAACAAGAGATCTACCTCGGTGACTACCCATGGATGACCGACCGCGGTACATTCGTGATTAACGGTACCGAGCGCGTAGTTGTTAACCAGTTGATTCGTTCGGCTGGTGTTTTCTTTACCGCTGAAAGTGTTGGTGGTCGCAATCTATATAGCGCAAAACTCATCCCAGGCCGTGGCGCTTGGATGGAGTTCGAGACTGCCGCAAACGGTGCGATCTATGTAAAGATCGACCGTCGTCGCAAGTTGCCTGTTACTACGTTACTCCGTGCTTTTGGTACGAGCACCGTAAAAGAGATCAAGAGTTATTTCGAAGACATCGATACTGGTGAAGTTAAATTTATCGACGCTACGCTAGACAAAGATCCATCGAAGGGTTCGAACGAAGCATTGATCGAAACCTACAGGCGACTTCGCCCAGGTGATCTAGCAACAGTTGACAACGCTAGGCAGATGATCGAGCGCATGTTCTTTGATTTCAAGCGCTTTGACTATTCTCGTGTTGGTCGCTACAAGCTCAACCAACGTTTGGGTCTAGATCTCGCAAACACCGTCGAAAACCGTGTTTTCCAGGTTTCTGACCTGATCGCCATCATCCGTGAGATGATCCGACTCAACAATTCCCAGGAGCCTGGCGACGACATCGACGCTCTATCAAATCGCCGCGTTAAACTAGTTGGTGAATTGATCGCCCGCCAGTTCCGTGTCGGTATGCTCCGTATGCAGCGCAATGCTATGGATCGTATGTCGATGAGTGATATCGAAACTGTTTCGCCATCTCAGCTGATAAACGCACGTCCAGTTGTCGCTGCGGTTCGTGAATTTTATACGTCTAGCCAGTTGTCACAGCTACTCGACGAGATCAACCCACTATCAGAACTCGCTCACAAGCGTCGCCTGAGTTCGATGGGTCCTGGTGGTCTATCTCGTGAACGCGCAGGATTTGACGTTCGTGACGCTCACCCAACTCACTATGGTCGTCTCTGTTCAGTTGAAACCCCAGAAGGTGGTAACATCGGTCTGGTGCTCAACCTTGCTAGCTATGCTCGTGTCAACGAGTACGGCTTTATTGAGACACCTTATTACCGTGTAAAAGACGGGAAAGTTACCGACGAAGTTGTTTATATTGATGCTGCTCAGGAAACCACCGAGGTTATCGCTGATGCTGGTGCTGAACTAGACAAAGACGGCCGATTCGTAGTCGAGCGCGTGTCAGCACGTAAGTTCCTTTCGCCAGAGCAAGTTGATGTTAGCGAAGTCACGCTGATGGACGCTGCTCACAAGCAGATCCTTGGTACAACCGCCGCTCTAGTTCCATTCATCGAGAAAAACCGTGTTGACCGATCTTTGACAGGTTCAAACATGCAAAAGCAGGCAGTTCCGCTACTAACTAACGAAGCCGCTACTGTTGGAACTGGTATCGAAACCGAGATCGCTAAAAACAGCGGACACCTGGTTTACGCTTCTGGCGAAGGCGAGGTTGTTCGTGCCGATGCCAACGTAGTCCACGTCAAATACAAAGACGGAGTTCGCGTTTACGAATTAAGGCACTTTGTTAAAAACAACGACGATCGCTCATACAACCAACGCGTTATCGTTTCGCGTGGTGACAAAGTCAGCGAAGGTGATGTTCTGATCGAAGGCCCATCTGTCAGCAACGGCGAAATCGCCCTTGGTCGCGACCTTTTGGTTGCCTTTATGCCTTGGGGTGGTTACAACATGGACGACGCAATCGTTCTGTCGAACCGCCTAGTCGAGGATGACACGCTAACTAGCGTTAACATCAAGGATTACACAGTTGAAGTCCGCGAGACAAAACTTGGTCCAGAGATTGTTACTCGTGATATTCCAAACGTTTCCGAGGAATCCCTTCGTCATCTAGACGAGAACGGCATCGTTCAAGTTGGCTCAGAGGTAAAGGCTGGCGACGTATTGGTTGGCAAGATTACTCCAAAGGGTGAGCAAGAGCTTAGTTCCGAGGAACGTCTACTTCGCGCTATCTTTGGTGAAAAAGCCAAGGACGTCCGCGATACTTCACAGCGCATGAACAATGTCGGTGGCGGAAAAGTCGTCGGTGTAAAGATCTTCTCTCGCGAGAATGGTCATGAGCTAAAAGCTGGTGTCTTGATGCAGATTCAGATCTACGTTGCTCAGTTCCGCAAGATTTCAGTTGGTGATAAGCTAGCTGGTCGTCACGGTAACAAGGGTGTTGTAGCTCGTATCTTGCCTATCGAGGATATGCCATTCCTAGAGGACGGTACTCCAGTCGACGTAGTCTTGAACCCACTCGGTGTGCCATCACGTATGAACATTGGTCAGTTGTTTGAAACTCACCTCGGTATGGCAGCACGTGCCCTTGGCTACAAGGTCGCAACGCCTCC
Source organism: Saccharimonadaceae bacterium (SeqCode) (assembly GCA_049643705.1). Taxonomy (GTDB): domain Bacteria; phylum Patescibacteriota; class Saccharimonadia; order Saccharimonadales; family Saccharimonadaceae; genus JBARQK01. The sequence continues at coordinate 10,080 of JBARQK010000054.1, forward strand.
ATTTAACGGTGTGCCAAACGACGTCATCGCTAGCGAGCTAAAGAGGGCTGGTCTAGCCGAAGACGGCAAGAGTCAGTTGTTTGATGGCCGAACCGGCGAAGAGTTCGAAGAGCGCACCACTGTTGGTGTTATGCACATGATTAAACTTCACCACATGGTGAGTGACAAGATCCACGCCCGCTCAACTGGTCCATACACTATGGTTACCCAGCAGCCACTCGGTGGTAAGGCGCAAAATGGTGGTCAGCGATTTGGAGAGATGGAGGTTTGGGCACTCGAAGCTTATGGTGCCGCCAACACTTTGCAGGAAATGCTTACTATCAAATCCGACGATGTTTACGGACGCGCAAAGGCCTATGAGTCGATCATAAAGAACGACATCATTACTGGTCCGAAACTACCTGAGTCATTCAACGTCCTCGTAAAAGAACTTCAAGGCCTCGGTCTAAGGGTTGATCTAGTTGACGAAAGTGAACTGATCGACGCCGAAGAGATCATCGCTATTGCTGGTCCAGAGGACAAAACAGTTCCGGCTATCGACGATGGTGAAGTCCACGAAGCTATCCTCGACGAGGCGGACGATATCGATATCGAAGACGAAGTTGGTATGAGCATCCAGGATTTTGACGAAATTGAAGTAGATATAAAGGAGGAGGCGTAATATGTCACGAGTTATACCTAGCACTGGCATAGCAGACTTTGACGCTGTGCGTCTAGCTGTGGCCAGCCCAGAAGACATCTTGCGCTGGAGCCACGGTGAAGTTACAAAACCTGAGACGATTAACTATCGTACTCAGAAACCCGAACGTGATGGTTTGTTCTGTGAGCGAATCTTTGGCCCAGTCAAAGACATCAACCCACATGACAACAAGCTAAAGGGTGTTCGCTCTCGCGAAGCTGCCGTCGACAAAAACGGCGAGCTAGTTACCAAATCCATCGTTCGTCGTGAACGAATGGGTCACATCACTCTAGCTGCGCCTGTCGCACACATCTGGTTCATGCGCGGTACGCCGTCAGCAATGAGCTTGATACTGAATATCACAGTTCGCAACCTAGAGCGTATCGCCTACTTTGCGACCTATGTCATTCTGAATGTTAACGAAGAAAAGCGCGACCAGTACCTATCTGACCTAGAGGCTGAAACCGATGCTGGCCGTATCGCAATAAAGATGCGCTACGAAAAAGAAGCTGGTGCAGTCGAAGGCGACAACGGTGCCGAGATCAAGAAACTGGCTGAAGCCCAGACAAAGGAAATCGAAGAGCTCGAAGACCGCTACACGGTCAAAAAAGCTCAACTCGACAGCCTAAACAAGGGTGCGATGCTATCCGAGACCGACTACCGCAACCTTCCAGAAGAATACGAAGAGTTGGCTGAAGTTGGTATGGGTGGCACAGCTCTAAAGGCCCTACTCGACGAGATCGACCTAGCACAACTGATCGCTCAATTGAGTGAAGAAGTTGCTGGTGCCAAAGGTCAGCGTGAAAAGAAATTGCTAAAGCGCCTGAAATTACTCGAAGGAATGCAGGCAGCTGGTATCAAACCAAGCTCGCTAACCATGACAGTCATGCCAGTTATTCCTCCGGATCTACGTCCGATGGTTCAGTTGACCGGTGGCCGCTTTGCAACATCTGACCTGAACGATCTATACCGCCGCGTCATTAACCGCAACAACCGTCTGAAAAAATTGATCGACCTCAACGCTCCGGAAGTCATCCGACGCAATGAAATGCGTATGCTCCAGGAAGCCGTTGACGCTCTGATCGACAACTCTGCCGCTCGTGGTGGCCGTGCTGTTAGCTCAGCTGGTGGTCGTCGCAAGCTAAAGAGCCTCAGCGATATGCTAAAAGGCAAGCAAGGTCGTTTCCGCCAGAACCTACTCGGTAAGCGCGTTGACTACTCGGGCCGTTCAGTTATCGTTGTTGGTCCAAAACTAAAGATCAACCAATGTGGTCTGCCAAAGCAGATGGCTCTCGAACTATTCAAGCCATTTGTAATTAGCTGGCTATTGCAGGGTGAGTACGCTCACAACATTCGTTCGGCAACCCGTCTGATCGATGCTGGCGATGCTATAGTTTGGGACGCATTGGACGCTGTTATCGAGGGCAAATACGTGCTTCTTAACCGTGCACCATCACTACACCGTCTATCAGTTCAGGCATTTATGCCAGTACTAGTTGAGGGCAAAGCTATCCAGTTGCATCCACTCGTCGCTAACGGTTTTAACGCCGACTACGATGGCGACCAGATGGCTGTTCACTTGCCACTGAGCGATGCCGCACAGGCTGAGGCTCGTGATCTGATGTCCGCTACAAACAACCTACTAAAACCTGCTGATGGTAGCCCAGTGCTGAACATTGGCCAGGACGTTGTCCTAGGTAACTACTACCTAACTTATGAAAAGCCATCAGCTCAGAAAGTCGCAGTCAAAGCTTATGCCTCGGTATACGAAGCAGAGCTAGCTTACGACCTAGGCAAATTGGAATTACAGAGTCCGATAAAGATCCGTACCGGTGGTGTTTTGCGTGATACAACACTGGGCCGCGTCTTCTTTAACGAGATTTTGCCAGAGGGTTATCCTTATGACAACAGCATCCAGACTAAAAAACAGCTCAAGAAAGTTCTAGCTAACGTCTTTGAGAAATACGGTGCCGAAGAAACCGCTGCGACCGCTGACCGCATGAAGGGTCAAGCCTTCCGCTTTGCGACCGTTGCTGCTGTATCAACCGGCAAGGACGACTACATTAGCTTCCCAGAAATCCCTAAGTTTGTTGCTGAAGGTGATGCTAAAGTTACCTTGATTTCTGAACAGTATGACCAAGGTTTGATCACCGAGGAAGAGCGCTACAGCTTAACAGTTGCAACATGGCGCGCCGTTGACCGTAAGGTTACCGACTTCCTGAACGACTCACTAAAGAACATGGATACCAGTATCTCTGTCATGGTTAACTCTGGTGCTCGTGGTGATATCAGCAACGTAAAACTTGCTAGCGCCATGATCGGTATCATGGTTGACGCTAACAACCGCGAGATCGAGCTACCTATTCGCTCGAGCTACAAGCAAGGTCTATCAAGTCTTGAGTCATTCGTGGCAACACGTGGTGCGCGCAAGGGTCTGATCGATACCGCGCTCAAAACTGCCGACTCTGGTTATCTAACCCGTCGCTTGGTTGACGTTTCGCAGGATGTGTTTACTGTCGATGATACTGATGGTGATGATGCAGGATTTGAGGTCTTCCGAGCAGAAACAGAAGAAACAATGATTGCATTTAGCAACCGTCTCTACGGTCGCTACACCGCCGAAGAAGTCCCTGGACACATCGGTGCTGACGAGCTCATTAGCAGAGTTATCGCAAAAGCGATTAATGACGATGAGAACGTGCAGTCAGTCAAGATCCAGAGTGTTCTATCGACCAACAACTTGCGCGGTATTCCACGCAAGAGCTATGGTATCGACATGGCGACTAGCAAGTTAGTTGCCGGCGCACAGCCAGTCGGTGTTATCGCAGCTCAGTCTGTCGGCGAGCCTGGTACTCAGCTAACGCTACGTACTTTCCACGCTGGTGGTGTAGCAGGCGGTGACATTACCCAGGGTCTACCTCGCGTCGAAGAGTTATTTGAAGCTCGTACGCCAAAGGGGCAGGCATTTGTCACAGAGATATCTGGACTTGTCGACCTATGGGAAGATGGCAAGAAGTACATAGTTCAAGTCACACCACAGGCGGGTAAAGTTGAGCGTCTACCACTCGATGGCCGCAAGGTTATCGTCAAGGCTGGTAGCGATGTAAAGATTGGTGACATCTTAGCTACCCACGACGATGAGTCGAGGCCACTACTAGCACCATTTGACGGCGTGATTGAAGTTGCCGAGGACACGATCGTTATAGCTGGCAATGCTCACGCACCAGTTCGCTATGAGATCCCAGGCAATACTCAGCTAGTTGTAAAGGCTGGCGACGAAGTTAATGCTGGCGATCGTCTAACGATCGGCTCCCTCAACTTGCACGATCTGATGAGACTCAAGGGTACCGAGGCAACTCAGCGCTACATCATCAACGAAGTTCTGCGCATCTACGCAGCACAGGGTCAGGATGTGGCAGACAAGCACCTCGAGATCATCGTTCGACAGATGTTTAGTCGCGTTCAGATCGAAGAGCCAGGTGACGGTGGATTCGTCAGTGGCGATATCGTCAGCAAAGCTGCTGTCGTCGAGGCTAATGCTCAGATTGCCGCAGAAGGCAAAGAGCTGATCGGCTACACTCAGTTGCTGCTAGGTATCACCAAGGTCTCTATCTGGAGTGACTCATGGCTATCAGCCGCATCGTTCCAGGACACAACTCGTGTCTTGATCAACGCTGCTGTGTCTGGCCGTGCTGACCACCTAGGTGGACTGAAAGAGAACGTTATCATCGGCCGCAAGATACCTGTTGGTACCGGAGCTGCTAGCTATCTAGCAGCCGAGGCTGAACTACTGGCTGG
>JBARQK010000055.1:0-11084 GCA_049643705.1 Saccharimonadaceae bacterium (SeqCode)
ATATAGCACCACTCGCAATCAACCTCTTCGCATCGCCACCGCTAGATGCAAATCCAGCGTCGATCATCGCTTCAATAATTGGTTTACCGCTCGCAACGACAGGGATCTCGGCAGCTAGCGCGTCCAGGTCCTGTTCGTCGAGACTGGCGATATCTCCACTACCAAATAGAACTGAAGTAACACGTTCAACAGACTCGCGACGTTCGCGTCCATGGACTAGATCGGTTACCTCACGAGCAAGCGTCTTTTGCAGAGCGCGTTCGCCGGGATTTGTGCGATGGTTGAGTATTAGTGATTCGATCGTCTCGCGGTCAAGCATAGTAAAGATCTTTATGAGGTCTTCACTCATCTCATCGTCACAGTTGAGCCAAAATTGGTAAAACTTAAACGGCGTAGTCATCGCACTATCAAGCCAGATAGCATTGCCTTCGCTCTTGCCGAACTTTTTGCCGGTCTTTTTGTCGAGGACGAGTGGCACAGTCCAGACATGGGCGTCGGCGCCTTCGATCTTTTTGATCATCTGTGCGCCAGAGAGCATGTTGCCCCACTGATCGGAACCACCGATTTGTAGTGTGGCGCCCTTTGTTCGATAGAGGTGTAGGAAATCGTAGCCCTGGATGAGACTGTAACTAAACTCAGCGTAGCTGATACCGACACCACCTTCGCCGATGCGCGCTTTGATAAACTCACGATCGAGTAGCTGTGTCATCGAAAAATGCTTGCCGATGTCACGCAGGAAGTCGAGATACCGTATGTCTTTGAACCAGTCGTAGTTATCAACGAGGTCAAATGCTCCACCACCGAGAAGGCTTCGATACTGAGCAGCGATCCCTTCTTTGTTGTAGGCGATCTCGTCGAGTGACTTGAGTTCACGTTCGACGTCCTGTTTAGGGTCACCGATCATACCCGTCGCACCACCTACTAGTACGATAGCCCTATGTCCAGCGCTGACGAGATGCTTTACGAGCATGACCGCCGCAAGATTGCCGATATGCATACTAGGAGCACTTGGGTCCACACCTAAATAGAAAGTTCGAATCTCATTGTCTAGGTCTTTGATATCGGGAAATGTCGTCTGGTTTGCAAATCCGCGCCACGATAGTTCCTCAGATAATGTCATTGAGCTTTCCTTTCATAGTCTGTTGGTACTGGTATTATAGCAAAATAATGCTTTGACAGGGCCTAGCAAATGATATAATGGTTAAGAATAGTGAATACAGGAAGGTGTTAAAGTGGCCAAACGTCGATCGAAGAAATCATCGAAACTAAGTGTCTATGCCAATCTGACGCACAAGCGCAAGACGAAAAAGGACGTTGCCTCGCGCAAACGCGCCGAATATTTAGCTACCTTGCCTAAAAACCCCGCCAAGCGCTTGCTCTACCGTCTCCACCCAAAACGAGTTCTCAAATACTGGTTCTCAAAGCGCGGCGCATTTATGGCGCTAAAGATAGCCGGAGTATCTATACTTCTATTCGTTCTGATGATCGGCGCTCTATTTGCTTATTTCCGCAAAGACCTTGACGCTATCCGACCTGGCGAGCTAGCAAAACGAGTCCAGACAACTGTCACCAAATATTACGATAGAAACGGCACAGTACTGTGGGAAGACAAAGGCAAGGGCGATTATAAATTAGTAGTTGACGGTAAAGAGATCAGCGATTATATGCGCCAGGCGACAGTAGCGATCGAGGACAAGGATTTCTACAAACATGGCGGCATCAGTATCACCGGTATCGCTCGTTCTCTGGTGAGCAACAGTCAGGGCAACAGCACCCAGGGTGGATCGACCCTCACTCAACAGCTCGTCAAACAAGTCTTTTTCCCGCCAGACGAAGCCCAAAAACGTGGTCTTGACGGTATTCCCCGCAAGATAAAGGAAATGATCCTCGCTATAGAAGTCGAGAGGATGTATAACAAGGAACAGATCCTCAACCTTTATCTCAACGAGTCGCCTTATGGTGGCCGTCGTAATGGAGTAGAGTCAGCCGCACAAACATATTTCAAGAAATCCTCAAAAGATCTAAATCTAGCTGAGTCAGCCCTGCTAGCGTCAATACCTAACCAGCCTGGACTGTATAACCCATATAACACGCTCGGCAACGAGGCTTTGATAGAAAGACAACACAAGGTGCTCGATGGTATGGTTGAGCTAGGCTACGCCACAAAAGAGCAGGCCGAAGCAGCCAAAAATATACCGATATTAGACACTGTCCAGCCAGAGACCGCCCAGTTTGAAGGTATGCAAGCTCCTCACTTTGTCCTGATGGTCAAAAACGAACTAGAAAAAGAATTAGGCCAAGCAACCGTCGGAAAAGGTGGACTGACAGTCAAAACTACTCTAGATATACGTATCCAAAACAAACTCGAAGCTGCCATGAAAGAAATGTTTGACTCTAACACTGACGAATACGCTGGCTTTACCAACGGTACTTCGGTAGTAGAAGACGTCAAAACGGGACAAATCGTCGCTATGATGGGCAGTCGTGACTATTTGTACCCCGGTTTCGGCCAGGACAATGCGGCAACTGCATTTATCCAACCAGGCTCAACTATCAAACCTCTAGTTTACGCCGAGCTATTTAAAGACAAAGGCACTGGCAAACTCAACTATGGTAGCGGCTCTATACTGGCCGACGATCGCGGTATGGACAAGATCTACGGTGCACCACTACGTAACGCCGACGGCAGATATCGTGGAAATATCAATATCAGAATGTCCCTAGCCTTATCGCGTAACGTCCCAGCCGTCAAAGCTATGTATATTAGCGGCGTAGATAAATCGCTAGAAAACATCCGCGCTATGGGCAACACCTACTACTGTACTCAGGGCCAAGAAGCCCAGGCGGGTCTGGCATCGGCTATTGGTGGTTGTGGCACCAGGGCAATCGATCTGACTAACTCGTACGCCAGCCTAGCTCGCATGGGAACTTACATGCCAACTAGCTCCGTCATTGAGGTAAAGAATACCCAGGGTCAGATACTGAAAGCCTACAAGGACGAGAGCAAGCAAGTTATCGATCCACAAATCGCCTACATACTGTCTGACATCCTCAGTGACGACAACGCTCGTTCTGGCCTGTACGGTCGCAATAAATACGGCCTAGTTGTCCCGGGCGTTAAGACTGCTGTCAAAACTGGCACGTCTGACAAAGGCGGTTCAGCAAAAGACATCTGGAACGCCAGTTACAGTACCGCTCTATCGATGTCAGTCTGGCTAGGTAATCCTGATACCAGGATCCTCAAAAACGGCAACTCCTCGCTACCTGCGCTGATTATCGGCCGCGTCATGGAGTACGCTCACAAAGAAGTCTATGCCAAAGAAGGCAAATGGAAGTCTGGCGATTGGTTTACCCAACCATCCGGTATCCAACGCATCAAAGGCGAGCTCTTCCCTTCTTGGTACAACCAGAAACAAAGTATTGCTAATGCAAAGATGACATTTGATAAACTGTCAAAGAAAAAAGCTTCCGACTGTACTCCTGACGGCGCCAAAATAGAACTCGGCGTCACTACGCTAAAGGATCCGATCACCAAAAAGGACGTCACAACAGCACCAGAAGGATATGACGCGGAAAACACTGACGATGCCCATAGCTGCGATGACGCCAAACCGAACATATCCCTTGCTGTCAGTAGCGATGGTAAAACGATAACCGTCGACGTGTCTCAGGGCAAGTTCGGACTATCATCGATAGAAGTAAAGATCGGCGATACTGTTTTATCACAATTCAATACCGATGGACGCACCACCTATACGATCGACAACTCGGCTGGATTCGCTAGCGCTTTCACTGCTAGCGCAACCGTAACCGACCAGGGATACTACACAGACAGTGATACTAAAAACTGGGCGCCCACTACGACGACCAGTCTCAGAAAACCTAGTAGCAAAAAGAATAATAACGACTAGTCGTTAGTCTTGTTGACCAGTTCGATCAAACGATCCTCACGGTCGACGCGTTTGCGGGATTGTGGTCTGCCAGCCTTGATGTTATCCTGCTGAGGCTTTGTAGGTTGCTTCGGCTGTGCATCTCTGCGGTTATTGTTGGTCCTGGACGGCCTAACCTGTGGTTGGCGTCCTGATGACACGGCCGCAGTCTGTTTCTTTGGTGCGGCAGGTTTGTTGACGAGCCTAGCAAACATCATACGTCCTGCAGCAGTCTGCAAAGCCCTAGTAAATTCTACTTCGGCAGTCTGGCCGATCAGACCACTGGCATTTTCGACTACAACCATCGTACCATCTGGCAGGTAGCCAACTGCTTGGTGTGAATCATGCCCTTTTTGCTGGAGATCTATCATAGTCTTTTCGCCAGGCAAGAATGACATACGCAAACTCTGAGCTAATTCATTAACACTCAGAACTGGGATACCTTCGACAATCGCAACCTTCTGGAGGTTATAGTCGATAGTACATAACGCACCACCGTGTTGTTTAGCGAGTGCCAGTAGGCGATTATCTACACCCTCACGTGCATCACGAGAGTCCTGCAGAATCTCTATAGTAGCCTCAGTCTCATTCTGGAGCTGAGAGACTATGTCGAGCCCAGCCCTAGCACGCTCACGCTTGTCATGATCGGCGCTGTCAGCCAGTAACTGCAGTTCACCGATAACGCTCCTAGGTATAACTAGTGTATCGCCGCCCAAAAAACCGGATTTGACGACCGACACGATGCGTCCATCCATAATAACCGACGTATCGATAAAAACATTACGCGCTCCTTTGGATCCGAGTTTACGCGTTGATTGTTTCACCGTTAAATAAGTCAGTTCGATTAATATTATCGATACAATGACCAATATAAAATTCTCCATTTTTCTCCGTTCATACGATGGCGATTTTTATTTCTGTAAATATTTTATGAGTGCGCTTCGCAGATCTTTGACACCATCGACAAATTTATCTGCATTTTTTGATACCGGGCCAATCGCCCTAGTAAAGCCAAGCTTTTTAGCTTCGGCCTCGCGCCGTTCGATAGATTGAACCGAGCGGACTTCTCCACCGAGACCAACCTCGCCGAAGACGACTACCCCGTCATCGAGTCTGCGTCCTGCCGCAGCGCTGGCTATTGCCATGGCAACTGCTAGATCGGCTGCTGGATCACTGAGTCTAAGACCGCCGACGACATTTATATAGATGTCCTTGTCTGATAAATTCAGTTTGGTTCGTCGTTCCAAAACGGCAATCAATAGATTCAGGCGGTTTAAGTCAAAACCAGACGCAGTACGTTTAGGATACCCGAAACTCGTCGGATTAACAAGTGCCTGGATCTCAACCAGTAGTGGGCGCGTACCCTCCAGGGTAGCCATAACGATCGATCCGTCAGCATTTTGGCGTTCCGATAGCAGTGCTGCCGAAGGGTTATCGACGACTTGCAAACCAGACTCAACCATCTCAAATATTGCGGCTTCGTTAGTTGAACCATAGCGATTCTTCATGGCGCGAACTACTTTGAAGCCTCCGTAGCGATCGCCTTCGAAATTTAGGACCACATCGACGAGATGTTCCAGAACTTTTGGACCTGCAATGCTGCCTTCCTTGGTGACATGACCAACCAGGATAACGGCCGCACCCGACTCTTTGGCAGCTCTAATGATAACATTTGAGCTATTGGTTATCTGGCTAACCGTTCCGGGAGCCGATGTAATATCATTTAGACTCAGCGTCTGAATCGAATCAATGATAACCAGTTTGTATTGACCACTTCGTATTGTCGCGGCGATATCGTCGGCACTAGTGCTAGCAACAAATTGCAGATTGTCGGCAGAACTGGCGCCGAGACGTCTCGCGCGTAGCTTTACTTGCGACGCCGACTCCTCGCCACTGGCATATAGTACCGGAGTAGACTGGCTAATGAAATGCGCCACTTGGAGCAGAAGCGTACTCTTGCCGATACCGGGCTGGCCGGCGAGTAGTATAACTCCCCCTGGCAGAATACCGCCACCCAGAACCATGTCTAAGTCTTCAAAACCTGTCGCCATGCGTGAAGCGTGATCCTCGGAATTAATCGAGTTGATCGATAGGGCTGAAAGCACCTTGCCACTCGACGATCCGCGGCTAACGGCTGATTTACCCTGGTCAACAACCTGCTCCACTAGCGTATTCCACTGGTCACAGTTTTCACATCTGCCAGTCCACTTTGGATAGGTTGCCCCGCAGTTCTGACAGACAAATTGAGACTTTGATCTGACCATGTTAGAAACTCGGTGCCTGATCAAGATTGCTATCGAGACTCTTTGTCAGCTCGTTACGCCTAGTAGCCAATTCGTTTAGTTCTTTTATTATCAAGTTATAGTGATTGATCATATCGATGATCGTCAACCGCTCGCTTTTTAGTCCCTCGTTACGAGCCTGCAGAGCACTAAAAGCCCGATCTGCCACCGACTGAGACGAATACCCGCCCGATTTTGCTAGGTTCTGATAAATTTGATAATCAGTTTGCAACTGAGCCGAGGACCGTTCGTAGGCGGATTTCAACTGATTAACTTGAGCAAGCAATGCCTCGGCGTCAGACTTTAGCTGTTGGCGACGAACATCGATCTGATTGAATACGTTAATGTACTTTGCATATAGAGTTGTCGTTTTGCTGCGGTCACTAAAATATTTTTGATAATACTTTTCCAGTTCAGGATCGATTGATTTTACTTCAGTACCGATGATGGCGTGTAGTTCATTATCGCGCTGGCCAGGTTCGGTTCGCCGATAAAACTCCATCCTTGACTGCAAATCTTTGTCTTCGACTAGTTTCTTGTACTCGCGCTCAATCATGTCGTCCACCGAAGCGCGCTCTTTACTGGTCAGACGCTCATAGGCGACGTGTAGCATCTCATGAGCGGTAGTTACTTCCTTTATACCATCTAGCTCAGCGCCATCGATGTCATAGATGTAAATGTTGCCGTTGTTGTAACAACCGAGAATCGCAGTTTCCTGTTCCTGGTCTTTGCAGCTTTCGTTGAAATTCTGGCTGTCCAAGACAGCAGGCTGGGCTGCATATAGATAGAATTTTCCCTGGTCGTTGAGGCCGGCCCTCTCGACATATTTAACTATCCGGCTGTCGGGCTGGTATTTCAGTACACGCAGTTGGTCGACGACCCATTGTCCCTGCAGGATGACAAATGCAAGCGCCGCACTGCCAAAAAACAGCACCAGGACGCTAAAAACCAGTGATAGGTTTGATCTCTTCGGCTTACTACTCAGATCTGACTTCAAGTTTTAGCTGACCCTTCTTTGCGCTAACGCTTAATACCATCCCCTTATTATAACGCCCCGCGATCAATCCTTCGGCAATTGCGTGCTCAAGTTCGTCCTCGATAGCACGACGCAGCGGCCTAGCGCCGTATTTATCGCTAAATCCCTTGTCGATCAAGTACTGTTTTGCTGACGGCATTACCTTTATCGACAAACCTTGGGCAACTAATCGGTCTCTCAAATCCTCAATCATTCGGTTGAATATCTTGCTAACTTCGCGATGTGTCAGCGCACGGAAAGTAATGATAGCATCAAAGCGGTTGATCAGTTCTGGCCGCATGATCCTAGATAGCTCTTCTTCGGCGGCGATAGCATTCTGTTTGTGAACGACATCGAGGTTGTCTTTGTCGTCGCTAGTGGAGGCGTTAAAGCCTAATGAAGATTCCTTGGCCATTCTAGTTGCACCGAGGTTGCTGGTCAAAATAACGATCGTGTTGCTAAAATTGACGATACGGCCTTTAGCGTCTGTCAGGCGACCGTCCTCGAGTAGTTGCAGTAGTAGTTGAAAAACATCAGGATGTGCTTTTTCGATCTCGTCAAACAGTACTACGCTGTAGGGTTGGCGACGAATCTTATCCGTTAATTTACCGCCGTCATCATATCCAACATAGCCAGCCGGTGCGCCAACTAGACGCGAAGTATTGTGTTTTTCGGCAAATTCACTCATATCGATCTTTACTAGGGCTTCGTCTGAGCCAAAAACCTCTCGGGCTAACACGCGGGCTAATTCGGTTTTACCAACACCAGTTGGACCCATAAAGACAAACGAACCGATCGGACGTTTTGTGGATGAAACACCGGAACGGCCACGGCGGACGGCACGGGCTACACGGCGAACGGCCTCTTCCTGACCTATCAGATACTTTGAAAGGTGATCTTCGAGTCCAGTGAGTAGCTTCGCCTCTGATTTCTGGATACGCGCTACCGGAATATTCGTCATAACAGCAATTGCCTTGGCAATGTCATCCTCTGTTAGCTCTGTTCGATCTTTGTCCTTATTTTTCGCCTTGATTGCATCGAGATCCTGAGTTAACTGAACTATCCGTGTCTTGTATAGCGCTGCCCTCTCGTAATCCTCGTCAGCGACCGCCTCCTCCATGCGTTGATTGAGATTTTTGATCTGTTTCGTGTAATCACGTGATTTGGAGTGTTTATTGCCAGATTTGACACGTAGTAATGCCGCCGCTTCGTCGATAACATCGATCGCCTTATCGGGCATGAACCTCTCACTGACGTAACGCTCGGCTAACTCGACAGCCGTCTCGATAACCTCGTCGCTCATCGAAACGTGATGGTGGTCTTCGTAGTGTTTTCTAAGGCCCTTTAGGATATCCTTTGTCTCGGCCAGAGAAGGCTCTTTGACTACGATCGGCTGGAATCGACGCTCCAGAGCGGTATCTTTTTCGATGTGTTTGCGGTATTCGTCAAGCGTTGTTGCGCCAATCATATGGAGTTCGCCGCGAGCGAGAGCAGGTTTTAACATATTTGCCGCATCCATCGAACCTTCGGCTGCACCGGCACCAACTAATAGATGTAGCTCATCAATAAAAACTAGATAATTGCGCTGTTTTTTGAGCTCAGCGATAACTTTTTTTAGCCTCTCCTCGAATTCGCCACGATATTTCGTACCGGCGACCATACTAGTGAGATCGAGTTGCCAGACGCGTTTGTCTAAGAGGTGCTCGGGGACGTGCTCCTGAATGATCCGTAGAGCTAGACCCTCGACGATGGCAGTTTTGCCGACGCCAGGCTCACCGATCAATACAGGATTATTTTTGGTACGACGAGATACGACCGTTACGAGACGTTCGATCTCTTTGTCGCGACCGATCACTGGATCGAGATCGCCACTGGCGGCCTTGGCCGTTAGATCGATGCCGTAACTATCAAGTATCGAGGTTCGCTTACGAGGTTTGCGATCTTCCTCGGTACTAGTATCGTTTCCGTCGAGATCGTGTTTCTGTCGATTAAAGTAACTATCGAGTTCATTTTTGAGCTCAGCAATATTTATATTCATGTCCCTCAGTAGGACGGTCGCGCGAGAATTTTGCTGATCGAGGATACTATAGAGGATATGTTCGGTACCCATATAATCCTGATTGTTCTCCTGAGCAAATTCCCAGCCCATTCGTAGAGTCAACATGGCCGTCTCGGATAGGCCCCGACCGCCAGTTTTAACAACCAGATTTTTTGGCGTCAGATTGAGAGCGAGTTCGGCGCGCTCTAGTGTTACGCCAACATCAGCCAGGATCTTTGCCCCAACTGATGAGCCTTGTGCGAGGACGCCCAATAGCAAGTGCTCAGTACCGATATATGGGCTACCATAGCCGCGCGCGATAGCATCGGCGTGCTGCAGGCTAGTCCTGGCGTTATCAGTTAATCTAGCGATAAAGTCATGCATTTCTTCACCCATATATCTATTATACCTCTCTATTTATGCGCCCTGGGAGTTGGCAGAAACAGCGCTATATATCCATAATAAGCAAAATTAGCACTCACGTCAAGAGAGTGCTAATTAATGCAAAGTTAGACTATTCTGCGCTCTGTTCGATGGCGCTAAATAGATCGTCTTCGATGTTCTTTTTTGGCTTCTTTTCGGCTGGTTTGGCAGGAGCTGCAGTCTCAATATCTAACTCGTATCCAGTTAAATGACTGGCTAGGCGAACATTCTGGCCGCCACGACCGATAGCAATCGATTGCTGGTCTTCGGCAACAAACACACGTGCTCGTTTGTCCTTTTCGTCGATTTCGAGTCGAACAACTTCGGCAGGACTGAGCGAATTGCGGATGAACGAATCGATATTGGCATCGTAACTGATGATGTCGATCTTTTCCTGGTCACCTATCTCGTTCATAACGGCATTGACACGAGTACCATGCCCGCCAACGAATGTACCGACTGGGTCAACACCTGGAACGGTACTAACAACGGCTAGTTTAGTACGTCGACCGGCTTCACGAGCAATCGCTTTGATCTCTACCGCGCCAGTTTCCATTTCTGGTACTTCCTGGCGGAATAAATACTCGACAAAGCTTTCGGTAGCACGACTCAGGATCAACTGTGGACCGCGGTTTTCGCGCTCGATGTCTTTGATAAATACTTTGATGCGACTACCAACCGAGTAGAACTCACCAGGAATCTGCTCACTCTGAGGTAGGATGCCGGTTGCTTTACCTAGCTCGATACGAACCACTCGTGGCTCAACACGCTGAACGGTCCCAGTGACGACTGTACCGATCTTGTCCTCGAACTCAACGAGTACGACTTCGCGCTCGGCTTCACGTAGACGCTGGAGGACAACTTGCTTAGCAGTCTGAGCAGCAACGCGGCCGAAACTGACGACATCGTGCTTTTCTTCGATAATATCATCGATTTTGGCATCTTTTTTGACTTTTAGGGCATCCTCTAGGCTGATCTGGTTGATCGGGTTTTCGACTTCTTCGACAACGGTCTGCATAACGTAGACTTTCGCCGTACCGTCGTTGACATTTAATTCAGCGCGAACGTCCTGGTCACGCTCACCGTTATCGCGTCGCCAAGCAGCAGCGATAGCCTGCTCGATAACTTCCATGACGGTTTCTTCTGGCAAATTCTTTTCCTCGGCAATCGTTTTGACTGCTAGGGTGAGTTGCTTGATATTTAAATCTTCCATTTGATAATTTCCTTTCCTTTTTACGAAAATATCCGACCTGCCGGCCGGAAATGTACTAAAGGCAGTATATCAAACTGAGGCTACGTTGTCAACAGCCCGAGACACGACCTACGGTAATGTCTGCGCCGGACAACTACCGAGAACCCTAGCCGTCGCTTGTCGTTCCGCTTCGGTCACCCATAGA
>JBARQK010000056.1:0-2673 GCA_049643705.1 Saccharimonadaceae bacterium (SeqCode)
GCACATGCTGCGGGCGTCCTCTGGTTTCATGTCGCTGTTAACGAAGTTCGAGAAATACGGAATACCATATTTGGCGCTAGCTTCCCAGAGGTTTTCGATGACTGGATTGTCCCAATTAAAATCAGGCGTAATGTTGTAGGTTGGTATCGGGAAAGTAAACACGCGGCCGGATGCGTCGCCTTCGCAGAGAACTTCTAGGAGCGCGCGGTTGAGCATATTCATCTCGTCCTGGTGGTCGCCATAGTTGGTTTCTTGGATCTCGCCACCGATTATGACTGGCATACCCGCCATGTGTGTTGGAGCTTCGAGATCTAGAGTAATGTTGGTGAACGGAGTTTGGAACCCGACGCGGGTTGGGACGTTAACATTGAAAACAAATTCTTGGAGAGCTTGTTTGACCTCAGTGTATGTTAATTTGTCGTAACGAATAAATGGAGCGAGCAAGGTGTCAAAATTGCTAAAGGCCTGCGCGCCGGCTGCCTCGCCCTGCAGCGTGTAGAAAAAGTTTACAACTTGGCCGAGCGCAGAACGGAAGTGCCTGGCGGGTTTGCTGGCGACTTTGCCGGCTACTCCAGTGAAACCTTCGCGCAGGAGGTCCATTAGGTCCCAACCAACACAATAAACAGATAGAATATTTAGATCGTGGATATGAATATCGCCGGATTTGTGAGCGCGGCCGAGGCTACGAGAATAGATCTTGTCGAGCCAGTAGGTTTTGCTTACTTCCGATGCGATATAGTTGTTGAGGCCTTGGAGCGAATATCCCATGTTAGAGTTTTCGTTAACTTTCCAGTCGAGTTTTGACAGGTACTGATCGATCAGATCGATGTGTGATTCCGATGCAATCTCGCGGAGGCGTTTGTGCTGGTCGCGGTAAATGATGTAGGATTTGGCAGTTGCTTTGTAGGCAGAATCGAGCAAGACTTCCTCGACAATGTCTTGGATCTGTTCGACGGTCGGAGTTTTTGTGGTGATACGGGTTTCGGCCCATTTCAAAACGCGTTCTGCTAGTTTGCGAGCTTCGACTTCGCTGAATTCACCAGTTTCTAGTCCGGCTCGCTCTATCGCGCTGATTATTTTTTCAGTGCGAAATTTAACTATGCGACCATCGCGCTTCTTGATTTTACTAAACACCCGGACCCTCCTTGACACAAGCAAATAGACTAACCGCCCAGGGCCAGACCACTTGACACAAAGTGCCTGTTTATTTTGCTAATACACCATATGTAGTGCTTATGATCAGTTTATCCCCCACATATATGGCATGTCAAGCGATTTGCACAAATCACAACAATAGAAAGTGGTATCTGGGATAAACACTAGTATATTGTGCTGAACTGCGCAAAACGGTATGATAATTATAGGATGCTCGATAACTCAAATGAAACAAATAGTGACGACAAAACTCAGATAATAGCGCCGATAGTGATAGAGGAAACGTCGATAGGGCGTGATGAGACGATTTCGCAGCCGAGTATGCCACTGGATTATTCGCAACCCAGTGATAATGTTTTTGTGCTGATTTTGCGTCGGCTGGTTTCCGGAATCCTTGTTTCGCTGTGCTTGGTGGCATTGATGCTCAGCATGGCTACCGCCTGGATCAAAAGCAACATTGCATCGACTGAGACTTGGACCGACAAAGCCTCGCGTCTGATCGAAAATCCGGCGATTCGATCTAGTATATCGAGCAGTTTGGCCGACCAGATCTTTTCCCAAGCAGTCGCCGAAGCGGTTTCCACCGGCCAACCGCTGCCGAAAACTTTGCCCGATGGCAGCACCAGGGATTCGATCAAGCGAAAGGTTGATACCATACTGCAGTCGCAAGCATTCACTAAGTTATGGGTAGATATCAATCGCTCGGCTCACCAGGGGCTATCTAATAGTCTAGTGAACGGCGGCAATGCTGATCAGGCGACTGAGAATAAAAACGTCATGTATATCGACGACGGTCAGTTGGTATTTGCAACCCGATCGGTTCTGTCTAAAATCGGTCCTATCTTGACCGACGGCGGATTTGATATCGCTAGTAACATAGACTTAACTAAAGTTTCCGAGAGATCATCGCTCATGGCTATAAACAATCTCACGACACTCATGACGTTTGTTGATCTATTTGAAATGGCAGCGTTCTATTCACCGATACTATTCCTGACCTTTCTAGCTGGTGCGTTGGCAGTCTCCCCGAAAAAGCGACGCACATTACTAAAGATTGGCTGGTCAATTGCTTTCTTTGTGGCGCCACTGGCATTTCTACCCGAAATAGTGGGCTATTTGTCAGCGAATGGCACAGGGCCAGTTGATCCGAACATTATCCAGGCCTTTGTTGCGATATTTGTAGACGAGATCGCCCAGTTTTCCCGTGTTATACTAGCTGTCGCATTGATCATTATTTTGGCTTGTTATGCCAACGGCACGTCTCGGCCGGCGAAATATATCAGATCATTTTTTGGTAGGGTCCTACATGCGGATAACAGTGACAGTGTTGCCCTGGGTTGGATCGCAAAGTATTCTAGCTATATCATCGTTGCTATCGCTAGTTTGGCTATGATCTTATCGATAATCCAACTGAACAAGGGCTTCATATACTACGTCATCATTACTGCTACTGCAGCCACTCTGACGTTTGTCGTTACCACTATCAAACAGGGCGCTACTCGCCCAAAGTTGTGACAT
>JBARQK010000057.1:0-5445 GCA_049643705.1 Saccharimonadaceae bacterium (SeqCode)
TAGTGCCAGTGGCACTATATGTTTTACTCTGAGGTGAGAAAATAGGCTTTAGCCGTTTTCGAACAAAATGTTCTATGTGGTTCGGGTCCACCTGGTGCTACCCATCCCCTATTTAGCGACGAAATACCCACGTACTTCGAATAATATATACAGCCCGATGGCAAGTCCGATCAGAGAACCTAAAATGCTTCCGATGCTAAAGTTGACTATCGAGCTAACGACTCCACTGGCTGTAGAAAGTAATGTGGCTAGGAATATCAATTCCCAACCCTTGCTCTGCTTTGCCTTCAGCGGCTTGATCGCCATCACCTCGACGGTGGCGATCACGGCAAAGAAAGCTAGCGCCACCCAGAAACTACCCCAAATAGATGCTGCCGATACACCGGCATACGCATAGGCATATCCCAAAAGGCCACCACTGGCAGCGTTAAAAGCCATAACGAAACTGAGAGTACTGAGGATCAGCAGACCTGAAATGATCAGACCAGCTAGCGTCAACCACCAGGCATTGTCGGCCAGCCACTTGCTAATGTTCTTTGGAAGATGGGGGAGCCCTTTGAACCATTCGGCTAAGGTTTTTTCGATTGAATGAATTGACTCCATATCGCACTCCTTGTTTATGCTATTTATTTTAGTCCTTTTCTACCGGTATGCAATAGCACGAAAAAACGGCTCAAATGTTGAGTCGTTTTTATATTTTGAATCTCGATTTTTAACTGATTTCGATGTCTTCCGAAGATACGACTGCTTCCCTGCGGCTGATGAAGCTGAGTAGTTCATCCTTGCTGCGTTCGCGGTCCCATGATGCTAGGTTTAAAACATCAGTAAAGGTGACCGATTCGACGTCGGAGATTTGCTTGTCCATTTTCTTTTTGTTTCCTTTTTTAGTCTTTTATTGACTGATATGCTTATATTAGCATAAACGTAATGAAAATGCAATACCTTTTCAGGACAATTTATATGTTTTTTAGTAAGCTTATGTTAATCTAGTACTACAGAGGAAAAAAATAAAAAATGCAGATCTACGACGCTTTGGCAATCATCCTACTAGCCGCATTGGTTCATGCTAGCTTCCAGCTGAGCGTTAGTTTGCTAACCCTGCTAAATAGCCATGCCATCGGTCGCCAGTCATCACACATGACAGTGCTGAAACTAACCGGTAGTTTTGTGTTAGGTGTTGTCACGATGACAACATTAGCGCTATGTACAACTGCTTGGATAGTTACTAACACTCTCGGCAAAGACATCCCAGAGATCGTCTGGGCGGCGGCATGTGGCTTGATGCTAGGCATCGGTGTAGCCATTTGGGCCTTTTACTATCGCAAAGAGCCAGGTACGACTCTATGGCTGCCCCGCTCATTCGCTAGATACCTGATGGATCGTACGAAACTAACATCCCACTCCGCCGAGGCCTTTGGGCTAGGTATGTCTAGTGTTATCGCCGAAACATTCTTTATCGCGGCACCGATGATAGCAGCGGGACTGGTATTGACCCGGCTCGAACCACTCGAACAATTGCTGGGCGTGTTCCTGTACGTCGGCGTATCGGCCCTATCGCTGATGTCGGTCGTCCTACTGGTCGGCAGCGGCCACCGCATCAGTAGCATCCAGAAATGGCGCGAGGATAACAAAACATTCATACAATTTACCGCCGGCTGCGCCCTACTGATTCTAGGCATCTACGTCTACATAGATCAGGTTCTAGGCAGCGGTACGGCAATGGCTGGGGGTCTATAGGAAATGACCGAACTGGCTATTGACGTAGTAAAGCGTAGCGGGCGACGTCCTACCGAGAGATTTGACCGAGAAAAACTGCGTATCAGCGTACAAGCCGCGTGTCTGAGCGTACGTAGTCCCGAGAAACACGCCGAGGATGTATCTCACAAAGTCTGCGACATAGTCATTATTTGGCTCGGCGACAAGACCGAGATCACTAGCGATGACCTCCGCCGCAAGGCCACCGAGACTCTCGAAAAACACCACCCGGAAGCAGCATATATCTATAAACATCATCGATTGATAGTCTAAGGAGAAATCATGGCAAAGAGAAAACCAGCATTTGACTACGACCTCATCGTTATCGGCAGTGGCGCTGGCGGTAGCGCAGCCGCAACCATCGCAGCCCGCAACGAACAAAAAGTCGCCATCATCGAGGAAGATACCTTTGGTGGTGACTCGCCGAACTGGAGTGATATACCGACGAAATCACTGCTTCATGCCGCCCAACTATACGACGAGGCGCGACACGGCGCTAGATTTGGCTTACGATCAAATGCTTTAGGCTATAACTACCCGTCCTTGCGCGCCTGGAAAGATTTGGCCGTCAAACGTACCGGCGCTGGTGATAACCGCAAGTTCTACGAAAACGCCGGCGTCGATACCTACGAAGGCAAGGCTTATTTTCTATCGCCAAACGAGATCACTATCAACCGACGGCACTTGACCGCCAAACAATTCCTGGTCGCTACTGGATCACACTGGGTCGCACCAGATATCCCTGGATTAGATAAAGTCAAATACCTAACGCCGCGCACCATTCTCGAATCAATCCGTCCGCCAAAGAGCCTCTATATTATCGGTGGCGGTACTGTCGGAGTCGAGCTAGCTCAGATGATGGCGATATTTGGCACCAAAGTATACCTAGCCGAAGTTGCCAGTCGCATCCTACCAAAGGAAGACTCTGAGGTCGGCGAACTAATGGAACGGCTGCTCCGCGAACAAAAAGGTGTTTCGTCGTTAACTCATACTCGCACACTCAGCGTCGTGCGCGAAGGTTTGGGCGTCAAAGTAACCTTCCAGCGCGGAGGTGTCGAAAAGACCGTCCGAGTTGATGAAATATTGATCGCAACCGGTCGGATGCCAAGTGTTGATCTCGGCCTTGAAAACGCCACGGTCAAATACACGCCTAATGGCATCGAGGTCAATGAATTCCTACAGACATCAGCAAAGCATATTTACGCCGCCGGAGACGTATTGGGGAACAACAAACATACCCACACAGCCTTGCTCGAGAGTCGGGTCGTTGCTCATAACCTAAGTGCCCGCGAAAAGATCAAACCAGACCACCTAGGTACGCCGAGTCTGACCTTTACTTTCCCTGGTATTGCATCTGTCGGCCTAACCGAGGACGACTGCCTAAAACGCGACCTACAAGTCAACAAAGCGATCGCGCCGCTCAACATCATCGCTCGCTCTAACACGTCGGATTTTCGCGATGGTTTCGTAAAGATCGTAACTGACAAAAAAGGTGTTATCATCGGTGCCACCGTCGTCGCACCTCATGCAGCCGAAATCATCCACGAGCTAGCACTAGCCGTTCGCTATGAGATGACCGCAGCTGAGCTCGCCGCTACGCCTCATGCGTTCCTATCATGGAGCGAGGCAGTCCGTGTCGCTTGTGCAAAAATTAAGACGTAAAATTGACGCAGTAACTATCTTGGCACATAGCTTAGGTACTTTACCCTCTTATAGGAATATGCACACGTACGCACCGGCTGTTTGATGTTCACCGAATATATTGCCTTATGCACTTGGCCCGGGAATGCTAACCCAACATAATGTCTTGCCACTACTCTCAAAGTTACTTGTCGTATAGCCCGTTGCGGACGTGATCGTGTCAGGCCACGCATAATTCATCACACCCGCTACACCACACTTCTGATTCGCACCCTGCAAATAGTACCAAATCATTAATGGCTGTATCTGCGTATTGTATGTAATGTTTGCCGTGTACAGCAGATAGATCCCATAGTGGTCGGCACCCGGAGCTGGCACGCTGCGAGGTACGTTCCCTATCGTGGCTATCTTTGTGTCGAACGTGCTATTCGCAGCCACTGCAGCACTGCCATAACACCCAGTCGTCGACGTAATACAGGCATACCCGCCATTGCTTGTATGCGGATATGCCCCATTCGCCGCAATATAGCTCTGTATCATACGGAGCGACTTGCTTGCCGCGTCGATGATGGCGGTATTGTTGGCTCGTTGTTGCATTCCGTTATAGGCAACGACGGTGATTGCTGCCAGAATTGCTATGACGACAATGACGATCAGAAGTTCGACGATGGTGAAGCCTAGTGTCGGGTGAGAATGATGGCGTCTATTGGCATATAAGACAGAAAGTGAGGATGCCCGAGTCTTCATAGTGGTTATAGTTAACCATTTCCGCCCCTCAGCAGTCAAGAAAGGTGTCGGCTCACATCTTGGCTTGCGCGCGCAAACAACTCCGTGATCAACAGGTCAACAAAGCGATTGCGCCACTCAATCTACTGGCCGTTCGTGCTGTCTGCACCAACGCGCGTGATGGCGCTGGTTGGCAGTTCACCCGATGCTATCGGTTTCATTGCCTGGATTCGTTCGTACAGATCATCATAAGTTGTGTCGGCCGACGTGATGGCTATGATGGTGTTATCGTCGCGTTTTGCATAGATGGTCATATAGCGATCTACGCTGGCGTTTTCTACAGCGCCAGGCATAGCGTGGCCCTCGCGTACATAGGCGGTGATGTCGTCAGCTCCATCATATTTCTGGCACGGCACAGCTGTCTTTAACATGGATTTTTCATAGAGTGGCGCTCCGCAAGATTCTGGTGGCATAAACGAATCACTATTCCATGTTGGATAGACATAGTAGATATAGTCGCCTTTTGCGATACCCTTTGTGAGTTCATAATCAGTCCGAGTCCAAAATATCGCGCTACTATTGTTCCCGTCGTTTGAAACGACAAGGCGCGCGTTCGTTTGCCATTGCTCGTCCGCCGGAACATAAAGCGTCATCTTTAGACTGGCTATGTCGACTTGCATGGCGCTAGTTGCAGCGTCAGGTTTCGGCGCCTCGGCGACCTCTGATTTGATATACTGTCCCATAATCCACCAACTGAAAAATGCGCTGACGAAAACCAGTACGATTGACCCGATGATTTTTAGGGCTATGTTCAATTTGCTCATCTCGTGTTCTTTGGGCATAGTGGTTATAGATAATTATACAGGACCCAGACTACCCAACTGTCTCCGACCCTTCAAGCGAAGCTATCCAGTCGTTTTTGTCCAATAGACCTCTATCTGTTAAAAAGATACTACTGCAACAAGAGCCACCACTAGCAGAAGTCCTTAGATCCTCAGGATTAGTAGACCACTTCTGATCGACATATGCTGTATTTTCTGTTTTAGTTGCATGAACATCGGGTTGCTGGCCTTCCGCTAATACCATGTCCACATCCATTAAGAATATGTCGTAGCTATTCCGTTTCTGAAACATAATCCCTAGAAAACGCGAAGCTTCTGCTTCACAGTCAAGCTTCTCCTTGCATATACGCACGGCAGCTTGCTCGGGCAATTCACCGGATTTCATCGTGGCAGCTGGAAAACCCCAATGACCACCTAAATCCGGATCATCATCTGGTCGTTTTACCACCAGGAATTCATCAGGATTTTGTCTATTCTTTAG
>JBARQK010000058.1:0-3579 GCA_049643705.1 Saccharimonadaceae bacterium (SeqCode)
GGAGTTAGTATTTCTGTCATAGTGGTGGTGAAAGTTTTTATCTATTTTCGATGTACTTTATATCTTGATATTAGCATAAACATGATAAAAAGTCAACTACGAAACCACTATTTGCCTCTAAGCACAAGTAAATAACCGGCTAGACGCCGGTTATTCGTTATGCTCGCCTAGAGAGAGGCTGTCTAAAGCTTGCGCTTTACCATCTCGCGGGTAAAGAATTCGAGCTTGTCACCTTCTTCCATGAGGAGTTTCTTGGTGGTTTTCAGTTCCAGGCCACACATCTCACCTTCGAAAACTTCTTTGACTTCCTGCTGTTGACGTTGAACTTTTATGACCTCGGCTTCAGCAATCTTTTCGCCACCTCTGATAACACGTGCTAGTAGATTGGCCGTTACTTTACCGCCAGTTACTTCGCCACCGGCGATAACTTCATCACGCAGAGTACGAAATACACCCTTGATAGTCAGTTTACCGATCTCGGTTTCAACAACTTCGGGAGCTAGTAGTTCTTCCATCGAGTTGCGTGCGTCGTCTAATAATTCATAGATAACTTTGTACAGACGTATCTGGACCTTGTCCCGCATCGACAGACGCTTTACAGCTGGTGGCAGTTCAATATTGAAACCATAAATGACAGCACCGGTACTTTCGGCGCGACGGACATCGCTTTCCGATATGTTGCCAACGCCGCTACTAACTATCCTGAGATCGACTTCGCCACCGGTGTCGACTAGCCTGAGGCTATCGACTACAGAAGTCAGTGACCCTTGAACATCGGCTTTGATAATAACGTTCATTTCAGCCGAGTCATGTTTTTGCGTCATCATTTTTAGGAGATCGGCGCCAGTAACATTAGTGCTGGCGGCATTTTTGGCTTGTTCGATTCTAGCTTTTTCGACTTCA
The DNA here is from genome assembly GCA_049643705.1 of Saccharimonadaceae bacterium (SeqCode). GTDB lineage: Bacteria > Patescibacteriota > Saccharimonadia > Saccharimonadales > Saccharimonadaceae > JBARQK01. Next base: position 904 of record JBARQK010000058.1, read on the forward strand.
CTACGCGCGTCTTTCTCGGTTTTCACTACGTTGAAACGATCACCAAATTGAGGTAATTCTTTAAAACCAGTTACCGTAACAGGCGTAGATGGACCCGCTTCTTTGAGCGCGCGACTACGAAAATCTTGTAGCGTTCGGACCTTGCCATAAGTTGTTCCAGCCACCATAAAATGACCAGGGCTGAGATGCCCATGCTCAACCAATAGGTTGACGACTGAGCCACGACCCTTCTCCATATGAGATTCAATAACCAAACCCTCTGCCGGGCCTTCGTTGTCAGCTTTGAGCTCTTCGAGATCAGCAACCAGCAATACCATGTCGAGTAATTTCTCGAGGCCTTCGTGAGTCTTGGCACTTACGGGAACCATGATGGTGTCGCCGCCCCATTCTTCTGGGTTAAGTTTGTGCTCACTAGCTAGCTGTGCCTTAACCAGTTCCAAGTTGGCGGCTTCTTTGTCGATCTTGTTGATCGCGACAACTATCTTTGCGTTGGCGCTACGAGCAAATTTAATCGCTTCGACGGTTTGCGGTTTGACACCATCGTCAGCAGCCACAACTATGATTACAACATCAGTTAGAGTTGCACCATGTTGCCTCAAGGCGGCAAAAGCTTCATGGCCTGGAGTATCGAGCAGTGTAATCTTGCGACCACCACGCTCCGCCTGGTATGCGCTGATGTGCTGAGTAATGCCACCAGCCTCATCGTCAACGGTCTTTTTGTCCAGCAGTGCATCGAGTAGTGATGTCTTGCCGTGGTCGACATGGCCCATAACCGCCACGATCGGCGGACGACTGACAGCTTTGTCGGTTAGTTGATGCTTTGTACGGGTTACGAGTTCGGTCGTTTCCTTGCGCCTCAGCTCAACATCAATACCGAGCTCCTCAACGATAATCGTTGCGGTCTCGAAATCAATCCTCTGATTTATCGTCGCGACTATTCCATTTCGAAATAACTCGCCCACTAGTTCCGTGACAGGCAGATTCAGAGTAGTAGCTAGTTCGCCAACTGTGATCGAGTCTGCGATCTGTAGAATCTTTTCTTGGCTCACTGTATTCTCCTTTCTGGCCTCTTGACGGGGCGAGTTATTTGCTTTTAGACGCGAGGCATGGAACTACTTTTTCTTGTCAGCTAGGCTGAGAGATATCTTGCGATTTTCTTTATCAATCTCTAGAACGGTAAATTCTTTTCGCTCGTTTAGGGTGAAGACTTTTTCTGGATCAATATCGCTGCCACTACCTAATTCTGAAACATGGACCAGCGCTTCGACGGCTGGACTTAGCTGCACAAAAGCACCAAATGGCGTAATGCGAGTTACTGTACCGTCAACTTTGTCACCAGGATTGAACTTTTCGACTTCACCTAGCCATGGATCTTGGGTGAGCTGCTTCATGCTAAGGCTGAGGCGGTCTTTGTCGATCAAAATGATCTTTGCCTCGATGGCCTGTCCGTTTTTAACATAGTCACTAGGGTTGTTAACACGCTCCCAGCTAATTTCAGAGATGTGCACCAGACCTTCGATTCCTTCGACGTTTACGAAAACACCAAAGTCCACGACGCCAGTTACGACACCTTCGACTTTGTCACCAATCTTTAGCTTGCCAAAGCGCTCGGCTAGGCCTTCCTTGACAGCTTCCTTTTCAGAGAAAATCAATTTGTTAGCCTTGCGATCGCTATCTAGGATAGTAACCTTCAGTTTTTGGCCAACCAAGGCGTTTAGGCGCTGCAGTATTTCATCCTTGTCAGCACTACCAACGCGAGGATAATGCTCGGCAGATAGCTGTGAAACTGGTAGAAATCCTCTGACACCTTCGTATTCAATCAATAAACCACCGCGGTTTGCATCGTATGGTGAAACCTCGATAATTTCGCTTGCTTCTTGTTTAACAGAAACCTCGTCCCAGCCACGATCTTTGGCGGCTTTACGAAGACTGAGTAGTGAGTAGCCATTGTCCAGTTCTGTGTCAACGACACTCGCTGTGACATCGTCACCTTCCTTGATATTTCGTGACAGTCCTACCTCGCGACGAGGTACATAACCTACACCTTGCGCACCTAGGTCGATTAGAACCTCGTGTTTACGAACCGATAGAACTTTACCGGTGATTACTTCGCCTGCTACTAGCTGTTTGACACTATCGTCAGCCGATGCCAGCAGGTCATCCATTGTTATATTGGCTTTTGCCATAGTCTTTTTAAATGAGCTCCCAGCGTCAAGCGCAGGAAAGTCTCATCTAGACTCCTTCCTTAAATAGTATTTTCTAGCGCCAGCACGTCAAAGAATGCTCGCAATAGATTAATACCATTTTACTCTGTTTCTAGAGATAAGTCAAAAAGCGCCAAGCCGATTTCTGCGTGATCGATGATAAGTCACGACAGAGGCGGTGACAGCGCCCAAGCCAAATATACTAACAAGGTCTTCAGCTGGACCGGTTTGAGGCAGATCGGACTCGTCTACCGCCTTGCCACTGCTGCCGTCTTTATCCGTGCTAGTGGACTCGTTCTTTTTGATTGTCCCTGATGAGTCGGTATCCGCATCGCCAGTATCGGGCCGCTGGGTGTCTGTCGGTTGTTTAGTTGTCTCTTCTTGTTTTTTGTCGGCAGTCGGATCTGCTGTTTTGTTGCCATTGTCGCCAGCCTCCAAAGTCGACCTACCTCGGCCGTTATCGGCTATCAGA
>JBARQK010000059.1:0-12876 GCA_049643705.1 Saccharimonadaceae bacterium (SeqCode)
CAGGTTGGACGGACCGGTTATTGGGATACAGCCAAACTTTGTCATTTACGATGAGGACGATCGCCAAGGTTTGATCAAACAGGCTATGAAAGAACTGGGAATCGTCGATAAACAGATCAAGCCGCGGGCTGTTAGTTCGGTCATATCAAATGCCAAAAACGAGCTTTCGTCGCCCGAAGATATGGCTGCCGCGAGCAATTATCCATTCCAGAAAGCTGCCGCCTCGATATATGCCCGTTATGAGAAACTGCGCAAACTTGCCGGTGCTTTGGATTTTGATGATCTGCTGATCGAGACTGTTCGGCTCCTACGCGAGTCTAGTGAAATCAGGGAGAAATGGCGAACGCAGTTCAAACATATCTTGATCGATGAGTATCAGGATACTAACGCCGCTCAGTATGCTATCGTCAAGAGTCTGGTCGGCGACAAACGCAATATTTGTGTCGTCGGTGACGATTGGCAATCGATTTATAGTTGGCGTGGAGCTGATTTTAAAAATATACTGAATTTCGAACGTGACTTTCCTGGATCGAAAGTTATAAAACTCGAGCAGAATTATCGTTCAACCAAGGCAATTCTCGATGCCGCCCACAATGTCATAACTAAAAACATCGACCGTACTGACAAGAAACTTTGGACCGACAAAAAAGAGGGTGCGCCAGTTCAGGTCCATACGGTTTACGATGAATCCGAGGAAGCCTTGACAGTTGCCAGTCGTATCGCTGCTCAGGTTATGATGGGCGCGAGGCAGTTCGGTGACTATGCTGTGCTCTATCGTATGAATTCCCAGACCTATCCGCTGGAGCGTGCTTTTATGCAACAACGGATACCTTATCAGATAATCGGTGGAGTTCGATTTTACGATCGCAAAGAGACAAAGGACATTCTGGCTTATTTGCGGTTGATCTATCAGCCGAGCGATCGGATGAGCTTTACTCGGATAGTCAATGTGCCAACTCGCGGCATCGGTGCGACTAGTCTAGAAAAGTTTTTGATATGGCAATCTGGTAGTGGCTACGACATTATTACGGCACTTGAGCGATCGGATGAAGCGATGAGTTTAATGCCAAAAGCTCGGCTAACGCTAGGTAGCTTGGGTAGTAAATTGCGTCGTCTATCGAATGAGTTAGCTGATGGTATCGCGCCTAGCGAATTGATCGAGCGAACTATCGACACGATGGGTTATCGCGATTATGTGATGGACGGCACGCCACAGGCCGAAGAACGCGAGGCTAACTTGGGTGCAATGATCTCTGACGCGCGAAGTTTTGCCGAACTCGCTGACTTTCTCGAGGAAGTAGGTCTGATGAGTAGCGTCGATACGAGGGAAGACAAGCAAAAGGTTAGTTTTATGACTATGCATGCCGCCAAGGGACTAGAATTTCCAGCCGTCTTTATCGTCGGGTTGGAGGAAGGAATCTTTCCGCATTCTCGGGTCAATGATGCCGGTCCGGCCGAGCTCGAGGAGGAACGACGTCTCTGTTATGTTGGCATGACGAGGGCTCGCGAGGAACTTCATTTGTCGCACGCCCAGAGTAGGTTGCAATTTGGCGACCGCAGTTACAATATGCCGTCGCGTTTTCTAGCTGACATGGGTGTAGGTCTCGCTAGTGTGCCGCTACAACCAATGATGCGGCCAACAATGAACATGGATGCGTTCGATGAACAGCCTGATTTTGATATCGGCGATCAGGTTCGCTCGGCCCAGTTCGGTAGCGGTGAAATCGTCGACATTGATGGCCTGGCCGTCAGCGTTAGATTTGATTCTGGCCAAACAAAAAAACTCAACACGCAGTACGCTCGACTCGAAAAAGTATAAAAAATTTGGTACAATTGATAGTACATGCCAATCACGGCTGTGAGTATGAAGTATTTGAACACCTACCATAAAATGTTATCTCGTTTTGCCGCCGTTTTCACGGTCGGTATGTTGGTTTTCTTCGGGTGGAACCTAGCAACTGGTTTGGCTGGAGCAGAATCTCAACAGGGTCAGTTGGGCAGGACACTATTAACCATACATGACGGATCTCAGGAACGCGGCGTCATCACCGACGCATCGACTCTCAGGGAAGCTCTCGAAAAGGCCGGTATCAAACTCGATGCCAATGATATTACTGAACCTGCTCTCGACGACGAACTGGTTGCCACCCAGTATCAGGTCAATATCTATCGTGCACGTCCTGTCATTGTTAACGATGCCGGTAAATCGACAAAGGTCATGTCGCCATATCGGACTGCTCAACAGATTGCCAAACAAGCCAACATCGTATTGCAGCCCGAGGACAAGACTGACTTTTCGTATTCCAGTGATGTCGCTATGGTTGGCCCGGTTGAAGTAATGAACATTGATCGCGCGTCGTACGTTAACTTTATCTTTTACGGTAAACCAACACCGATATATACGCACGCAAGCACCGTAGGCGAGATGCTGGCCGATAGAAACATCGCCCCCGGAGAGGACGACACCTTGTCGGTTACTGGCAACGTTACGATTATTAGCGGCATGACTGTTGAGCTCTGGCATAATGGCAAACAAACCGTCACCATCGAAGAGTCAATCGATTTTCCGATCGAAAAGATCCAGGATGCTAACCGAGAGATTGGCTACCGTGAACTAAAGACTGCTGGCGAAAAGGGGTTACGCAACGTTACCTACGAGATCGATTATCGAAATGGTCAGGAGCTAGAGCGCAAGGCACTCAACAGCGTCATTACCAAAGAGCCAAAAAAGCAAGTTGAAGTTGTTGGTGCTAAGGGTCGCTACACCTCGCCTTCGGAAAACGAAACTATTTCATGGGACTTCCTGATATCTCAGGGCTACAGTAGGATCCAAACAGCCGGTATTATGGGTAATCTGATGCAAGAACACCGCTTTAACACCTCTGGTGATGGGCTAGCTCAGTGGACTGGCAGCCGTCAGGCTCGCCTGCGTTCCATGTTCCCAAATAATTACGACACTATTTATGCTCAGCTCGAGTATCTAGCGTATGAGTTGAATGGGCCGTACGCTAGTGTGCGAGATGCCATAAAGGCGTCTACCTCGCTCGAACAAGCAGTCAGAGTATTCCAGGACAAATTTGAGAAATGTGGTGTCTGTGCCTACGATCGTCGCGTCGAGTACGCCCGCGATATCCTAGCGAGCCACTAATGCCCAAAAAAGAACTCGGACAGCACTGGCTAAAAGATCGCGAGATCTTGTCGAGCATTGCCGATGCTGCTGATCTATCGGCTAACGATACGGTTTTAGAGATCGGTCCAGGCCTCGGCACGCTGACTAGCGAGCTACTACGTCGTGCTGGTCGAGTCGTAGCGGTCGAGTTTGACCGTGATCTAGCCAACAAACTACCCGGCCAATTCCCAGGCAAAAACCTGGAGGTCGTTTCGGCCGACATATTGTCTTATGACCTTTCGGCGCTGCCTAGTGGTTACAAAGTGGTCGCTAATGTCCCATATTATATTACGAGCAAGATCGTCGAAATGCTGATGACTGCAGCGAACAAACCGTCGCAGGTGGTTTTGTTGGTCCAAAAAGAAGTTGCCGAGCGTCTAGCAGCTGGACCTGGTGACATGAGCATGCTATCTGTCAGCGCTCAGGTTTACGCTGAAGTTTCGCTAGGTCCGATAGTTAGAGCCGAGTATTTTACCCCTCCGCCAAAGGTTGATTCGAGAGTGGTCATTTTACACATTCGCCCTGTTTCGTTTGTTGAAAAAGATCTCGAGAAAAGATTTTTCCGTCTCGTTAAAGCCGGGTTCTCGGCTCGGCGTAAAAAGCTCTCATCCAGTCTAGCTGGAGGCTTAATGATATCAAAACCTCGAGCCATCGATCTGCTCGGAGGGGTGAATATCGATCCGAATCTACGTGCCCAAGATCTTAGCTTAGAGCAATGGCTCGATCTAACAAAAGTTAGTCCACAACAATAGAATTATTTACAATGACACCATCAGCGATGGCTCTAGCGGGTCGTCCGTTTCGATTGCCAAGATCTGCCGGTCGATATATAATAACAAAACAGTTATGGTATTAAGCAAGATTCTAAAAATCAAGAAAAAAGTCTCCGAAGGCGATCATATAGTTGGTCTCGATATCGGTACGGAATTTGTCAAAGCATTGATCGCCAAGGTTGACGGTGAGAACCTCGAGATCATTGGTGTCGGCCGAAAACGTCAAGCGATCAGCGATATGCACTCTGGTGCTATCGCCGATATTTCCGGGGTAGTTCGTAACTGCGAGGAAGCCCTGGCTCAAGCCGAGGAAGAAGCCGGCCTCCAGGCAAAGAAAGTCGTTATCGGTATCGCCGGCGAACTAGTAAAAGGCGTGACAAACACGATCCGTTACCGTCGACCGCAGCCAGATCGACCACTAGACGTTGCCGAAATGGAATTTATCATCGAAAAAGTGCAGGAACGTGCCCAGAAAAAGGCCCAACAACAGATCGCTCTCGAGACCGGTAACGACGAGGTCGAAGTAAAACTTGTCAATTCGGCATTAGTTAGCATCCATATTGACGGTTACAAGGTTAGCAATCCGATAGGCTTTCAGGGAAAAGATGTTGCCGTCCAGATCTACACCGCTTTCGCTCCGATGGTGCATATCGGCGCCCTGGAACGTGTGGCCGACGAATTGGCGCTAGAGCTCATGGCGGTAGCCGCAGAGCCGTTTGCCGTATCTCGTAGCGTTCTAGGCAATGATGCCAGTAGTAACTTTACGGCGATTTTAGCTGACGTTGGTGGTGGTACTACCGATATCGCGGTCGTCAATGATGGTGGTGTCGAAGGCACAAAGATGTTTGGTATCGGTGGACGTAGCTTTACGAACACGATCGCCAGCGAAATGAGCCTGAACTATTCTGAGGCCGAAAAACTAAAAGTCAACCTAGATAGTGAAAAGATCAAGGTGTCAGTCCGCGAAGAAGCCGAAAAAGCTATCGATAAGACCCTAGATGTCTGGTTAGCTGGTGTCGAACTGGCCTTAGGTGAATTTGACTCAGTTGATCATCTGCCGAACAAGATCTTGCTTTGCGGTGGCGGCGCCAGCCTAGAGAGACTAGTTGAGGCACTCGGCAAGGGCGATTGGTACAAAGCGCTACCATTCACAAAACGCCCTATCGTTCAGCGCATAAAACCATCAGAAGTCATCGGCATTACAGATACAACTGGTAAAGTCGCAGATCATACTTTCATCACCGCCATGGGTCTGCTCAGAGTCGGCTATGATACAATGATAGGTAGTGGCGATAGTGATACCATCAAGGATAAACTCAATCGGATTCTAAAGATATAAACATGCAGAAAGATGTAATCTACATTGACGTTGACGACGATATAACCGCCATAATTGGCAAGGTTAAGGCTGCCAAAAACAAAGTTGTCGCTATCGTACCGCCAAAGCGCACAGGCGCGTTGCAGAGTGCGGTAAACTTACGTTTGTTAAATCGAGCTGCCGATCAGTCGTTAAAGAAACTGGTTATTATCAGCAACAATCAGGCTCTTATTCATTTGGCTGCCAGTGCAGCTATTCCGATAGCAAAGAATCTCCAGAGTCGACCCGAGATTGCTCAGATCCCTGCACTAGATATCGATGACGGAGAAGACGATGTGATCGATGGCTCTAGCCTCCCTGTTGGCGAGTTAGCTCGTACGGCAGACCGCAATCCTAGCAGCGATGACGACGACATGTCATCAGTCGTTTCCGAGATCGAAAAGGGCGATACTAGCAGGCAAAAAGCTACTCCAAAGAGCAAAAAATCGAAAGTTCCGAATTTTGATACCTTCCGTAAAAAACTTGTACTTATATCTGTCGTTTCAGCTCTGCTGATCGGTTTTTTGGTCTGGGCGATAGCTTTCGCCCCGAGCGCAAAGGTTATCATATCTGCCAGGACAACCGACAAGGCAGTCTCTGCTCAACTCACCATCGGATCTACTTTGAGCACCGACGTAAAGGCAAAAACTATCCGTTCGGATATGCGTGAACAAAAAACGCCGGTTTCGATCCAATTCGATGCAACTGGCAAAAAGGAAGTTGGCGAAAAAGCCACGGGCATAGTAAAGATGTCGATCAGCAGCATCCCCCTCCTAGGCACGACAGTTCCTACCGGTACGGTTCTAACGGCATCCAACGACAAAACTTATGCCACTAACTCGCCGGTGACGTTTACTATGTCTAACTGGACGGGTGCAAACGTCGGCGTAACCGCAACAGATCGTGGCGCTAGCTATAACGGTGCAACTGGTAGTATGACTGGTGCTCCTGCCGGTGTATCGGTCACGATAGTGGACGCGATAACTGGCGGTACAGACAAAACGATATCAGTAGTTACTGACGAGGACGCCCAAAAAGCCATCGATAAAGCCAAAGAAGGTGCAAATAGTGAAGAGGCTAGGGGTAAGCTAAAACAGCTGTTCGGCAACGACTACATCACTCTAGACGCTACCTTTGTGGTTGATTACGCCGATCTCAAACCTTCTCCGGCAGTAGACCAGGAGGCAAGTACCGGCAAAGCTATTTTAGCGGGCTCTGTCGTCTACAAGATGAACGCAATCGCCAAAAAAGAGGCCAGTGATTATCTAGACACCTATCTAAAAGCCGAGATTGGTACGGACGACAATCAAAAGATTTATGATAACGGACTTTCAGCCATTTCATTTACGAACATTACTCTAAAGGATGAAATCTATACTGTAAATATGTCAACAAATGGCAAGATCGGTCCCGAGATAAAGGAAGATGATGTCAAAGCTGTCGCCAAGGGTAAAAGATTTGGCGATGTTCAGGCTAGTCTGCAGCAAATCAATGGTGTCGATACGGTAGATGTCCAATTTGCGCCGTTCTGGGTGCGACAGGTTCCTGAAGACACTAACCGCATACAGGTTGAGTTCACGATCAATGCAACCTAATCGGTCGATAATATCGCTAGATGTTGGCGAAAAGCGAATCGGCGTGGCCGTGGCGCATGATGGCATAAAAATCGCCGTGCCACACAGTACTATCGATGTTGACGAACACGTTGTCGACGCTATCGCACGTATCGTCGAGCAAGAAAAAGCAGATTTAATCGTCGTAGGCATGCCTCGTAACCAATCCGGCGAAACGACCGCTCAAACTGCCTCCGTCCAGGATTTTGCTGCCAAGCTAGAGGGTATTGCTAGCTTGGTTTTCCAGGATGAGTCATTGACGAGCGTTCACGCCGAGAAGATCCTCGAATCTAGAGATCAGAGCTATACGAAAGGCGATATCGACAGCCTCGCCGCAAGTCTGATTCTCCAGGACTATTTGGAGCTGCACTAGATGGATATTCGTCCTCCCAAAAAGAGACCGCCCGTAAACCGTCCTCAACCGGTTCCTGTCCCCGAGATTATCCAGCCCATAACTGAGCCCAAAGCACTCGTCGAATTGCCGACTGCGCTAGACATAAACCTAGCTGAAAAAACAAAGCTAGACCAACAAAAACTTAGTCCCAAGAGATCATGGATTCTCAAGCTGACTATCGGCCTAATGGTAGCCATTCTCGCACTGGTGGCTGGTGCTGTCATCTGGTATAACAACGCCCTATCTCCTGTAAACGAGCAAGACACCGCCACGACTAGACTGACAATCGTTAGTGGCAGCACTCCATCCGATATCGCGAAACAACTAAAAAATGAAAAATTGATAAAAGACGTCATCGCATTTGACATTTACACGCGACTCTCCGGCAAGCGCAATTCTCTCAAAGCTGGGACCTATAGCTTGTCGCCTAGCCAAAGCACGCCGGCGATAGTAGATAGTTTAGTTGGTGGTAAAACCGATCAAAAATCGATCACATTTTATCCTGGGGCGACCATCCTAGACTATTCATCGAAAGCTTCGTCCAGGGCAAAGACCGACGTGACTTCTGTATTGAAAGCTGCCGGATACAGCGAAAGCGAGATAACTGCGGCATTGTCAAAGACCTATGAACATCCCTTGTTTGCTGATAAGCCAGCCGGCACCAGCCTAGAGGGCTATGTCTATGGCGAAACTTACATGTTTGATGCCGACGCTACTGTCGAGCAAGTTTTGGTTCGTACCTTTGACGAATACTACAAACAGATTCAGGCTAACAATCTGCAGCAAGCATTTCGCGCCGAGGGTCTGAACCTCTACCAGGCCATCACTCTGGCCTCAATTGTCCAGCGAGAAGTAAATAGTCCAGAAGACATGTCCAAGGTGTCGCAGGTATTTCATTCTCGGTTAAAGATCGGTATGATCCTAGGCTCAGATGTGACGTTTCTATACGCCGCAGCCAAAATGGGTGTTGCCCCGACCGTTGATCTCGATTCGCCCTACAATACCCGCGTCCACAGTGGCTTGCCTCCCGGACCGATAGCATCGCCTGGACTAGTAGCCCTAAAAGCGGTTGCAGCGCCAGCAGACACCGACTATCTCTATTTTGTGGCCGGGGACGATGGCGTAACATACTTTGCTCGAACCCTAGAAGAACACGATGCTAATGTTGCTCGTCATTGTGACAAGAACTGTCAATTGTAGTCAATTTGACACCCGATTTACCCATATTGAGAGTTTTAATTTCACTCCCAGTCACCCCTGTTAGATCGGACAAAAACGGCCATTTTTGGTTGACATAGTATAACTGGTTTGCTAAAATCAAACCAAGCACGTTTCGTTATGGGATGTTCGTGTATGAACCACCCGTAACAGAAATGGCCTACCTTTAAATGTCGTAAAGATACCGAAATAAGCAAAATTTCAAAAATATCAAATTAATGAAACCGGTCGACACGTGTATCTTGTCCGCCATGCGCGGAGCAAGTCATTAAGGTAGCAGTTCGGGTAGTAATACCCAAACAGGAGATTGATTATTAGTAATCGCATTAACACTATGGGCGTGTCCCCAGTGTCAAATGATTCATTGAGACGTGAAGTATTATCACGTTCAACCAAGCGTCTTCATGCGAAGCACGCTGGTCCAAAAACTTCGACTTTTGCAGCCTATGCAGGCGTATTTTTGCTGATTATGTCACTCGTGGCTGCCAGTTACCAGACGCCTAAATCTACCGGCGCCTCAGCTAACTTAGCTGAGATTACTGGCGTGTCGTCTAGTTTCGACAAGACTCGCGAATCGACTGCGTCTGTTGATGAGCTGTTGGCGACTAGCCTGGCGGCTAACCTCGGCGAGAGATCTGACTTATCTGTCGCTAGTAACGTTGCAAACCTTTATGAATCAATGTCTGTCGAGAACGAGCTAGCTCAAACGGATGACAGTATTATTGCGAAACCTCAGATCGTCGAACCTATGGCTGATGACAGGGCTTTTGAGCAATATGTCGCGAAAGTAGGTGACACCATCCCTACTATTGCTGCTAGCTATGGTATATCGGCCCAGACGCTCAAATGGGCGAATAACATGACTTCTGACGCTGTCGAGCCAGGTAAAACGCTAACCGTTCCACCTACAGATGGTGTAGTGTACACGGTCAAAGCCGGTGATACCGTTGATAGTATCGCGAACAAATACAAAGCCGACAAGGCACGCCTCGTAGCATTTAATGACCTCGAGATTAGCGGTGTCCAAACCGGAAAACAGATAGTCGTTCCTAGCGGTAACCTGCCAGAGCAGGAGAGGCCGGGCTATGTTGCACCTCGCGTTAGCACCGGTTCTTATAACGGCATCAACTACGGCAGCTATGGCGCTGGATCTGCCTCGGGAAATTACCTAGCCGCATCTGTCGGTAACCGTTACGGCTACGGTCAGTGTACTTGGTATGCTTATGAGCGTCGCGCCCAATTAGGTCGTCCTGTCGGCAGTTTCTGGGGCAATGCTAGCACCTGGGCCTTTAATGCATCACGTGCTGGCTACAAGGTTGGAACTGAGCCGCAAGTTGGCGCCGTCATGCAGAACGGTGGCGGATACTACGGTCATGTCGCGATTGTTGAGAGCAAAGACGAAGCCCGTGGTGTTATCACGATCAGTGAAATGAACGGCTATCGCTTTGGTGGCGGTTGGAACCGCATCGGTCGTGGTGAGATATCTCTCGGCGAAGCTCGTAGCGGCATGTATAAATACATATACTAGGGATTCGGGATTGGGAAATAGGAAATCGGGGAGCTCGAAGGGGCTCCTCTGTTATATCCTGGACTAACGGATCGGCTTATGTTATAATTTAGCTAATTATGTTTGTTGACACAGCTAAGGTTTTTATTCAGGCAGGCAAGGGCGGTGACGGTGCCGTTAGTTTTCGGCATGAGATTTATGTCGACAAAGGCGGACCAGATGGTGGTGATGGCGGCCGTGGTGGCGACGTTATCTTTGTAGCCGATAGTGGGCTCAATACGCTGATCGATTTTCGTTTCAAGCCTGAACTCAAAGCTCATCCAGGTAAGCCCGGGTTCAAGCGCAACCAGGCTGGACGTTCTGGCGAGAGTCTGCGCGTCAAAGTTCCCGTTGGTACGCTGGTTCGTCGAGATGGCGAAGTCATAGCAGATATCACAGAACCAGGCAAAGAGGTTGTCATTGCCCGGGGTGGTGATGGCGGTTTCGGCAACGCCCATTTCAAGAGCTCGGTTCGCCAGACTCCTCGCATGGCAGAGCTAGGCGAAGCTGGCGATACTTTCGAGGGAGAGTTAGAACTCAAACTGTTAGCCGATGTCGGTTTGGTCGGCTTTCCAAATGCCGGTAAATCAACGTTCCTATCCGTTGTTTCCAATGCAAGACCAGAAATCGCTGACTATGCATTTACGACCTTGACGCCAAACCTAGGTGTTGCTGACATCGACAATACTAGCCTGTTGATAGCCGATATACCCGGATTGATCGAAGGTGCATCAGAGGGCAAGGGCCTAGGCGATGCTTTTCTGCGACACATCGAACGCACCGCAGTTCTACTACATCTGGTGGACGCTTATAGCAACGATGTTGCGGCTAGCTACCAGACGATTCGTGGTGAGCTGTCCGCCTACAGCACCGATCTCACTGAACGTCCTGAAGTTATCGCACTTACGAAAACTGATGGCTTGGACCGAGAAATGATCGATATGCAGATGAATGAGCTGCGCAAAGTCGCTGGCGCTGACGCCGAGATCCATGCCATATCGGCGCCCGCCCACAAGGGCCTAACAGAGGTGCTGCGTGCCTTGCGAAAGAAAGTTGATAGCTACAGGGCAAATCAGATAGCAGCCGAAAAGGCTATCGATGAAGTTGACGACACAGAGATGCCTGTTATCACCCTGAGTGGCGAGATGAACGACAACCACTGGACAGTCGAAAAACTAGACGACACGTTTATCGTTAACGGTGCCAAGATCGAAAAATTCGCCAGACGTACCAACTATGACCAGTTTGAAGCCGTCAATCGCCTCCGCGATATCATGAAAAAACTTGGCATATACCACGAATTAATCCGCAGGGGTGCAGTAGGTGAGAGCCTGATCCGCATCGGTGACAGTGAATTTACGCTAACAGAACAATAATTCTATAAATTACTATTGACATTCTGTCTATATATCTGCTAATATGTTAATTATACGATTGGTTGAGGTTTTCCCTCCCGTCGGACATTAACATGTCAGATAGATAATTTGTTTGTCACGCGGTGTAGCTTTGTTGAGGCTATAGCACGTGACAAACAATGGTATAGACCTTGTCCGATCGTCATGCAATAATCAGACGATCGCTGCAAGGCTGGGCCGACTCTAAGGCGCAGGACAAAAATAAATGGAAGAGACGAAAATAAATAATACCCCACAGCCCACTTCGACCGAAAGGAGAGGGTATGCCCTCGGTGACTACGCATGACTGAAGTCGTGCCGTGAAGGGTTGGGCCAGAGGGCCCCTAAATCCCAAATCGGCACGGTAAGCAACCCCAACCGCAAAATTGCAACATTGTTTTTGAGAGGAGTGTGGGAGGAGCAGTGAAGCTCCAACTTTACGAGAGTTAGCCCTCAGTCTGTCCTTGCACGTAAATCGTAGCGAGGAGAGCCCCCTTAAGTGGGGAGGGTGGCAAATGGGTCGAGTGATTCACGATGACGCACGATGCTTTCAGTAGCTGACATGCAGATTCGGTACACTCATGGGCAGACATCGCCCCCCGGGTACCGAGCGCTGATGCTCGGAACAATACCATGCCACATCAGCAGAGCCAAGCGCCGGGCGGGGCTGGATAAGTCCCGCCCGGTAGCAGCTATTACCATCTATCTGACATGTTGACACTGCACCCCGATGGGGTGCTTTTCCTTTTGTATGAGTTATGAACAATACTTTTGCCGACATTAATCGAAAATCATTTACCAGACAAATCATATAGATTTTATCCCTTCCTTTTGACCGCAAAAGGAAGCTAAAACTCTCAGGCTGCTTCAGTCCGCGGTGAGATAGTACAAACTAAAATCTCTGGAAGCTGCGGAACTCACCATGTCTAAACGACATGGTTCAAACATCCTCGCTTCGCAGGGGTCTTAGTTTGTACTATCTCCCGGTTCTTCCAGATGCCTGAGGACCAATCTCAATTCCCACTCCAATAATCAGGTATCTGATTCCGGGGTTCGGGGCTTTGAACAAACCCGTGTGAGTCAACTGATAGTTTCTAGACTATCCGAGTATGTTTGAGGCTAAGGCCGAGTTACGCAGGATACTATGAAGCTAGCAGTTGATGAACTGCGCGGTTTGAGAACGCCCCGGGAACTTTTGCTTCTTTTGTTGGGACAAAAGAAGGTAAGACAAAGATTGTGATATCAATGTTTTTACCTAAAATCCAAAATCTAAAATCCATCTTCTAGCTATTCTGCTATGCTATATAGTAATGACCAAAACATTCTTTTTCTACGACCTGGAAACTAGTGGGCTGAGCCCACGTGAAGACCGTGTCATGCAGTTCGCCGGCCAACGAACAGACATGAACCTC
>JBARQK010000060.1:0-4471 GCA_049643705.1 Saccharimonadaceae bacterium (SeqCode)
CGCACTACATGCCTGGTAGTGGCGTTAGGCAACAGCTCGGCGATACGCTCCATGATCTGATTATAGATCTATAGCGTAAAAACGCAAACTATTGCATATATATCTAAATCAGGCTAATTCATTGAGAGGCCGATTAGCCCAAAACATCTATACAAAACCAACCATAACCTTTACAATAATCCTCAGGCAAACACACCAACAAACTAGGGGGCATCCGAGATAAAACCACTCAGCCTAAGTCGATTCTGGTATCGCCGTATTTTAGAGGCGATATTGTTGGTTGCGGTTTTGGTTATCGGACTCTATGTCGCGAGCTTTCTAACAAATCTCAAACAAACAAATCCAAACCTCATAATTTCCGATAGCGACCTATTCATAGCTGCCGTGGTATTCATCGTCAGTCTGGCCTCGTACATCTGGGCGCCAAAAAAATTCATCGGCGCAGCATCAGCTATGGCGTACGCTATGCTGATCGCACTCGTTGCACTCATCATCTACTCGACTGGTGGCACAACCTCGCCATTTATCACGCTATGGGTGCTCCTGTCGATATTCTCTGGGATCTTTGGTTGGTACGGCATCATTAGTATTCTCATGATCTCCAACAGCTACCTAGGTTGGCTGATATATACCGGTACCGATGTTGTGGGTATACTCCCTGCGATTCTATTGGTCGGCGAGTTACCGATCTTGATAAGCTTTTTGCTCTGGTACAACAAAGGCGGCAAGATCAATGACAATGACGAAGAAGCGCGCTCATACCACGAGCTAGCCCACGAACTCAGCCAGGTCGCAGGCAAATCAGAGGTCGTAATCAACGCCATCTCTGACGGAGTTATCGCCGTCAGCTCCCAAGGCACCATCGAACTCATCAACCCTGCAGCCCAGCGCATTATCGGCTGGGGCAAGCAGGATGCCCTAGGCCTCAGCTACAAATCCGTCCTAAAACTGATCGATGATAAAGACCAGGAATTAGATCCAGGGCAGAATCCGGTCGAGAAAGTCCTCGGCACAAACAAAGAAATAAAGACCGAAGGTTACCGTATCGAGACTTCTTCTGGCAAGAAAATCCTTATCACACTAACCATATCACCCGTTGGTCAGGTTGGCTCAGGCGCGATCATGACTTTTCGAGACATTACTAGCGAGAGAGCAGAGGAGAGGCAGCAGGCCGAATTTATATCAACTGCCAGTCACGAAATGCGCACTCCAGTCGCGTCGATCGAAGGTTATCTGGGGCTAGTCCTGAACCCCGCAACCGCAACGATCGATGATAAAGCCAGAGAATTTATAACGAAAGCTCACGCCTCCGCGCAACACTTGGGCAGGCTATTTCAGGACCTTCTAGATGTTAGCAAGTCCGAGGACGGACGGTTGCAGAACAATCCCAAAGTTGTCGATCTCGTGCCATTTGTTAACGATGTTGTCGATGGTCTCCAGCCAAAAGCTCGCGAAAAGGGCCTACGCATGATCTTCAAGCCCGACATCGACCTGAGCGACGGCACAACACGTACGCATCGCGACAGAGCGCTCGCATCGAGACGGATCAACCCTGTTTACTACGTCGACGTCGATAACGACCACCTGCGCGAAGTGGTCGCAAACCTAGTAGAAAATGCTATCAAATATACACCGAAGGGTGACGTCGTCATCGATATCAACGGTGATAGCGACCACGCGATCATATCTGTCCAGGACAGTGGTATCGGCATTCCACTAGAGGATCAGTCGCATTTATTCCAAAAGTTCTACCGCGTCGACAACAGCGACACGCGCGAGATTGGCGGTACCGGCTTGGGGCTCTATCTATGTCGTAGGCTAGTTGAAACGATGGGCGGCAAGATCTCGCTACAGAGTGAATATAGAAAAGGTAGCACTTTTTCAGTTGACTTGCCCCGAATGGACCACATGGCAGCCATGCAACGCATAGAGGAAACCGCCAACCAGTTGAGCGAGCAGCCCGAACGGCCGACAAGTCCGGCTATCGTATTGGACGCGGCTCAAACAGCGATTGCCGATTCGACTCTTCCCGTACCGACAAGGCCAGCTACTATAATGGCCGGGACATCACAACCGACTGCGTTAGCGGACGCGGCACCAGTCCGCACAGCTCCTGGCACAGCACCAACCTACAACTCTGCCGAACGCCCAAATACACCGCTCTCATCGATCGAACAAAATCCTAGTCGCTACCTGTCGCGCAGCGATCAAATAAATATTCCACCCAGGACCCAGTGACCTAATACATAAGGGGTATAGTTTTTTAACCAAAACTTCGATACAATAAAGGCAATATGACAAAGATACTACTAGTTGAAGACGACAAAAGCCTCAGAGAGATATACGGAGTGAGACTACTAGCCGAAGGTTACGACATCGTTTCCGCCGGTGACGGCGAAGAAGCATTAGCCATGGCTATCAAAGAAAGACCGCGATTAATCATCAGCGACGTGATGATGCCAAAGATCAGCGGTTTTGACATGCTAGATATTTTGCGTTCTACAACTGAAACTAGGGAAGTAAAGGTTATCATGATGACCGCTCTATCCAGCGAAGACCAGCGCGCACGCGGTGAAGCGCTTGGAGCCGACAGATACCTGGTCAAATCACAGGTTGGCATAGAAGACGTCGTACGTACCGTCCATGAAGTATTAGGTGATGCACCGGTTGCTTTGCCTACTGGACCCGCCGCATTCCGCAGCGGACCCGTCAGTAGCGTACCACCGCGTCCTATAGCGCCTCCTGCCCCTACAGCACCTGCGCAACCCGCCATGGCTCCAGTCGCACCTGCCGTAGTACCAGCGCCTCAGCCAACTCCATTGCCTGCTCCAGGTACCGTTCAACCAACTGCGCCATACGATAACACGGCACCTTCACTACCGCAACCAACTGCGCCATTCTCGACACCTAGACCCAGTGGGCTAGGCGATAGGATTATTCAGCCGCTTACAAACACCGGCAACCAACAAGATTACAGCAAGATGATAAATGATGAGCTCACTATTACTCAGCCGATTGCAGTCTCAGACACAGCTCCGCTCGGACCAGTCACTCAGCCTGCAACGCCAGCGCCACAACCAATTCCGGACCCAGCCGTTGCTCCTACAACACAGCCAGTCAGCAATAGCGATACGGCATTTCCTACCATCGGTTTCGAGGAAACTCCTCGACCACCAGCTACGTCGTAGTATAATCTCTCTAGATGTCAGATGAACAAACCCGCCTCAACAAATACCTAGCCTTGCACCTAGGTATTGCTCGTCGTGAAGCGGACAACCTGATAGAGCGAGGCCGAGTGCGTGTCAATCACATACCAGCACGGCTAGGGCAGAGGATTGAACCGGACGACGCAGTCACCGTAGATGACAAGCCACTATCTGTCGACAATTCAGAATTTATCTACCTAGCGTTAAATAAACCGATAGGATTCGTCTGTTCACGTCGAGCACAAGCCGAAGGCGCCCGCACCATTTACGAGTTACTGCCGCCAAAATACCAACACCTCAAATCAGTCGGTCGTCTGGACCGAGACAGCTCGGGATTGATACTTCTAACGAATGATGGCGATTTTGCCCACCAAATGACTCATCCTAGCTTTACTAAAATGAAGATCTATGAGGTCCAACTAAACCACCAACTAGAGCCACTCCATCAACAAATGATATCTGATCATGGCATACAACTGATAGACGGTCATAGTCAGCTAAGCCTCGAAAGGATGTTTGACGATAGTCGCTATAACTGGCGCGTCATCATGCACGAAGGCCGTAACCGACAGATCCGCAGAACCTTCAGTGCGCTAGGTTATACCGTCGAGAAACTACATCGAACAAACTTTGGCAAATATGCACTCGGTGATATAAAGCCTGGAGAATTCCAAATCATCAATATTCAATAGGTGAGATAATCTCAAATAATTTAATAGGGGCGCCCGAATGTATTTGGGCGCCCCTGTGACGATGTGGCCTTCGTTTTGTCAGAAGTGCTGAGGTTTCGGTGCAATCCAGCGGTCAGCTGAGGCGCAGTTCCTTGAGCGCCTTTCTGTATTCGAAATCGATGATCTGCATCATGCGCGTGAGCGTCTCCTCCTGCGCGACGACGACATTCAGCCATGGAATAGTCCTGGATTTGGAAATCCCGACTTTCTCCTTGATCACCAGTTCCAGAGCTATCTCAGGATCCAGATCCAGCCTGAAGCAGAGTCGCGCCACAAAACCTTCGATCTGCCTCCCCGTCATCGGAGACTCGATGAGCAGATAGCTAACTCCGGTATTCGATCTGCCTTCTCGACAGATGGTCAAAATTGACCGAGTCTTTGGCTTCTTTTCGGTCGGCATATCGCCCCCATCTCGTGCACGCTCGAGCCCCGTTGGCTCAAAGTCGTATGCCAAATATATAACAAATACATCTTTTTTGCAATTAGTCAAACCGCTTATGCTCGTAAAACAAGCCTACCTCTGATATAATAACC
>JBARQK010000061.1:0-6154 GCA_049643705.1 Saccharimonadaceae bacterium (SeqCode)
GTGGTCGACTTTTCTTGGTTGCGGGGGGTGGATTTGAACCACCGACCTTTTGGTTATGAGCCAAACGAGCTACCGGGCTGCTCTACCCCGCGATACATCAGTTATATTAACAGAGATAGCCTATCTCTGCAAGTCTTTACTATTGCCACCAAACAAGAAATTTATCCATTGTTCAAAATTACTAGGAGCAACCGTCGGCGTTGTCGTGGTAACAGTCTGAACCTGTTGCGAGTTCTGAGCGGTCGGAGTATTTGGCGGCAATATCAGGGCCTTTTCGCCCGGACTTGCCAGACCCAAATGCTCGCGCGCCGCGAGATCACGATACTCATCGCTTTCGTAGTATCGCTGCTGGTAAGCCAACGTCTGGACTTCGAGTTCTGTTAGTTTCTGCTGTCGTTCACGATTGTCGAGTTCCTTTTCCAGGGCATAGTTTCGCTGCATCATGCCGATCGATCCCCAGGCCCAACTAGCAGCGATGATCAGCGCCACCAGCACGACAACATTATTGAGCGTCAAGTAGCGGTTTTTGACGTGATAATAAATGCGACGGAGGTTTATCTGTTTGATTTTCATTATTTTCTCGGTTACTATTATAGCCCAACCAGTGTTATTGCGCTATAATATCAAAAGCCGCGAGGGTGAAGCTCAAGGTATTAACAAACAGTCTGGGGGTGTAGCTCAGCGGTCAGAGCAGCGGGCTCATAACCTGTTGGTCGTTGGTTCAATCCCAACCACCCCCACCAGATAGACCACTCATGACAGTCAGAACTATTCTGGCTGTTTTTTATTACTCTTCAGGTGGGACAATCCTAGCTTTGTCCGCTACTCTACAAAAGAAGCTGCGGAGCAATCGGAATTAGTCATCGCGCTCGAGATATTCACCGGCAGCTCTCTGAGTGCCATCGTACCCTTCGTACTTTTTCCGAGAATATTTGGCGGGACTCATGGCTGACCTGCCAACTGAACCGGCATCGGCTGCCGCAGTCGTTCCAAGTTTGAAATCTCGAACAAGTTTTAGTAGCGCATCTGTTTCTTCCACCGATAGTCTAGCGCGACGTCCTTCGTTCGCGATATATTCACCAGGTAGTCGGCCATTAATCTTTAGTCCTCTCCTATTTCTGTCGCTCCTGAGATCGGCCATAGCAGCGAGCAGAGCAGACCGCATAGCCCGATATCTATCAGAATACAACAGGCCAGAATCTGGCTCGTCTATCTCGGGACCTGTCGGTATGGCCTCATCAGCATGATCAGTCTCGAAATAATCAGGCCCTAGGTTTGCCAAAGGCAAAACATCACCTTCGTTGTCTACATAACTATTTGGATCTGTGCTCATTAGTTCGATGCTTTTGCTAGTCATATATCTCCTGACTTTCCAAGTATTTGGTTAATGGACGGCGCTCACGCGACTTTACGTCTATCGCGAAAATCCTTATCTACTTTGTGGATATTTAGGATAGAAACTATCAGGTGGTATTGAGCTAAATCACTCGCAGACATTAGACGATCCAGAGTCCTCTTGTTAGTTCTAGCACCACGTCCGTTCTCCTCGTGTATCTCCGTCTCCAGATCGGCGATCTCTTTTTGGTATTTAGCTATCAAAACTAAGGCTTCCCCTAAACCATCCACCCATAAGTCGCCTTCGTTGCCGACATTATCGACGTCCGCCAACACTTCCTGGGCCAAGACTACAGGATTCACGCTATATATTGAAGCATTGTGCTGTGTATTTTGCAGAAGCAATCGCATTACCCCAGCAAAATCCAGCAGCTTCACGCCACCTGGCTTGGCTATTTCTGCCGCTACGGTGATCAGATCAATGTTGTAAACTTCCGGGTTTATCGCAACGCGTGGAGCAGAAGTAAACTTTTCTATGATAATTCCCAGGTGATCAACCAGCTCGTCCGACTTGACGACTATGGTATCGTCCGCCTCTATTGCAGCCTCAGATTCCAACTGCTGCTCAGCGAAGAGCCAATTCAGCAGTCGCTGACCCATTTTCTCGGGGACAGGAGTCACATCATCAACATCGGGCAATCTCTCGGCTGAATCAAGTGCGTCACAAACACCCATCACTAGATCGTACTCTGCAGATGAAAGCCTGCTCATCTGGAACGTAACCGTGCCATCATCGTACTGTGACGCGGCGACATCACCATAACACTCAATTGAACCTGGCAATTTTTCCACAATCGATTCGAGCAATCCAGGGTGCTCAGCCTTGATGTAATTCACTACTGTGGCTAGATTATCTGAATCGTCAAACCAAATATCAACACCACCACGACTCTCATCTAGTTCCAGCTCCTCAGACGTAGGCTCACGGCCATCAACGCCCGCTAAGTTAGGAGTAGGCTTTGCGAACGAGTAGTGGTCAAATTTCGTGGTCATTAAAGCATATTATAGCATAAGCATACACTATATGCAAGGATCAACGACATCACAAAAGCCCCGATCGAGTCGGGGCTAGTATGACACCTGTTTGTTTGTAACTCTAGGTTACAACGTTAGTGCTTAATGTGCAAGTAAAATTACTTCTTTTTTGAAACTGTTAGGAAACCGTTACGTGGGTTTTCCTTGACTACGCGATCTTCTGGTAGGTCTACTGGAGTACCCTTAGCGTTCTTCTCTACTTTGGCAAAGAAGTAAATGGTCTGTGGCTTGCCGCCGCGGAGAGTTACCTCTGTTTTGTGTAGGTAGTATGTTACGCCTTTACTGTTAGTATGTTTGAAAGCCATTATGCTTATACCTCCTATTAGTCTTACAACAGATAGAGTACCGGTTTGCGACACCGGTGTCAACACTAGATGGACTTATATCGACTATTTAACAGCAATCTGAGGATAACTAGGGCGATCAACCTTAGTAGGATAACCAGGGCGATCAACAGACAAATCACTACCGACCACCCGGCAAAATCAGGCGACCATAGGGGCGAGACAAAGCTGTGGCGGTACAGCGCGGCATTGGGCAGATCAGCTTCACTCTGGAGATTCTCTGACGAGCCAAATTTGTCCAGTTCATCTTTGACACACTGGACATAGGCGAGTGACCAACCCGAAAAACGCGGTTTACATATGGCATCAGCTTTGGCCGTAATACTCTGCGAGCTGGCATCAGTCTCGGCTGCTCGAGCGATGGCCGCTTCGTAATCTCGTTGGTATTGACCTACCAAGTCGAACTGACCAGTGTCAGCATTCATATGCTCAGCCGCGTACCGTTGTAGATCATACAACCTGCTTGTGGTTTCTTCACCGGTAGCAGACTGATCCGAACTGTCCACAGCCTTGAGGCGCTCCACCATACCGATATTGTTGAGTCTCAGAAAGGTAGCGGCAACAAAGCCAAACAAAATCAAAACAATCACGAGTTGCCAAGTCTTTATCCGACTCAGTATCCATATCTCGCGACGAATCTCACCTTTGTCCGCCAAACTAGCCTCCCACCTCCATACTGATTCTCAGTATACTAAAATAATCGTCGCTTACCTAGCGCCGGCAAACCGTGCGCCATGATAAGCAGTGACATGGCTGCAGTCATGATAAATACTGACTGCAGGGTCAACAGTTCCGATGCAAAGAGTGATACCAGTCCACCGGCTAGTGCTAACAGAGTAGCTCCAACCGACGATGCCGCACTCATAACGCTGAGGTAAGCGATACGGAAGCCGCTGAGACGATCGGCCATATCAAAGGCTCCCTGGATTAGTGGCATATGATACGCCGTACTGACGGCTTCGTTAACAACATTTATCGTTAGTGCCCCGACTGGCGTCATTACGAATGGTCGTGTGATATGCGTTAGTGCGTTACCGATAACACCGATTTGCAGCAACAGTCCCCCTCTCCTGCGATCGACTAGCAAGCCAACAACATGTGCCGATATGACTGCAACCAATATCGTAAGTGAGGCCAAAGCGCCGATCTGCATATAGACGACATTGCCAGAGGTTCCAAAAACTACGATAGCTACCATGAGTGACCATACCGATCCGCTAACTAAAATATCGGCACCGCGCGCTGCAAATGCGATGCTGCCGCGCCATATTTTTTTATACGGCATAGTACGAAAGATAATCCTTTGATGTGTCCGCGTAGGTTCGGGGCTGAGCATCAGAGGCAAGGCAGCAATAGCAAAGAAAAATGCTGCCGTGATGATAGTTGCCTGGGGGCCAAAAAACATCGCTATTACTCCTCCGGCGAGCGGGCTAATGCTCTTTGCAATATTCTCTACAGTTGTCATATATCCCATCTCCTTGCCGGTATGATCATCGTGTCGAACTTTAGAGAAGTCAACCATATAACAGATCTCGTACAGCTCGCTAGAGAATGCTTGAAATAGGCCAAAGGCCGCTATCGCAGCTACACCGTATTCCGGAACAACCGATAGACACACTAGTGCAGGTACATAGGCTAGGTTGCTGACCATAGTCATACTCTTTGGGCCAAAACGTCCGATCAGATGAGCTGATGGCCAGGCCATAAAGCCGCGCACCAGACAATAAATAGCCAAATAAAACAGTATAAATGTCAGGCCGTAACCGTTCTGATACATATATATCGCGACGAAAGCATTAGCCATCGATAGCGCCATGATCCGCAGTGCCCGACTAGTGTAAAGCTCGGCCAGCTCAGAAAAGCTAACATAACGCCAAAAATGGCGTCTCTCCAGAAAATAGTAGATCAGTCGTTTTATCATGTTTATTTTTGGTCGTTTCTAGGTGTTATTTTATCACATCTGAGGGGCTTTGGGCTATACTGATGGTATGCGAATTTATTTTTCCGGAGTTGGTGGTGTTGGTATCGGCCCGCTGATGCAGATCGCTCGTGACGCTGGCTACGACGTAGTTGGATCCGACCAAAACGAAAATATGATGACAAAACAGCTGGTCAACTCTGGTATGACAGTTTATATCGGTCAAGATGGTTCACAATTTGCTCGTGCTCAGGCAGACTCACCGATCGATTGGTTCGTCTATACGGCAGCCCTACCGAGCGATCATCCCGAACTTACTTTTGCACAAAATAACGGTATCCGAGCTAGCAAGCGTGACGAATTTCTGGCCGAACTTTTACGAGCGAAGGGTCAAAAACTTATAGCTGTATCTGGCACGCATGGTAAAACAACTACCACGGGCATGCTGGTCTGGACCATGAAACAACTCGGCATTCCGGTTAGTTATTCGGTCGGGACGACGCTATCGTTCGGTCCGAGCGGATACTATGACCAGGTTAGTGAATATTTCGTCTATGAATGTGACGAGTTCGATCGCAATTTCCTACATTTTGAGCCTTTCCTATCGATAATCACATCGATCGATCATGATCATTTTGATACCTATCCCACACCACTGGAATACCACGACGCCTTTGTGCAATTCATCGAACAGTCAGACTATAGCTTATTGTGGGAAAAGGACCTCCGGGCGCTAGGCAAACCGGATATCTCGGCAAATTATGAAGCCTACGATGAGTTAATGGATCTATCGGATATCAAACTAGCTGGCGATCATAATCGGCAAAATGGTTTTTTGGTGAGGAAGGCGCTGGAGAGGCTGCTCGGAGGGAATGGTGACTCGGAAATAGGAAATAGGATTTTGAGGGCGATCAATTCCTTCCCTGGTACAGGACGAAGGTTTGAAAAACTAGCCGAGAACCTTTATAGCGATTATGGCCACCATCCGGCCGAGATCGTTGCGACACTGGAAATGGCGCGCGAGATATCCGAATATGTCGTACTGGTTTATCAACCCCACCAAAATATTCGCCAACACGAGTTGCGCGATCAGTATCGTGACCAATTTGAATTAGCCGATAAAATCTATTGGCTACCGACTTATCTCAGTCGCGAAGATCCATCGTTAGAAATCCTAACACCCGAACAGCTATACGAAAATACGACAAACCGTGATGCTTTCGAAAAGGCCGAAATGGACGATGCACTATGGCAGGCAATTCAGGACTACCGTGATGAAGGTCGTTTAGTACTGTGTATGGGTGCTGGGTCGATCGATGGTTGGGTGCGACAGCACACGTAGAGAACTCACTACCTTTGCAACATTTGGCTAGGTGTCAGTAACTGTATTCCTAAGTGTACTCTCTCGTGGTTGTAGTAGTCTAGATACCTGCTCAGTTTCTGCTTTTGGCGAGAGAGCGGA
>JBARQK010000062.1:0-2077 GCA_049643705.1 Saccharimonadaceae bacterium (SeqCode)
CTTCGATACCATCCATACCACCAGGTAACATCCTGTCTAGAACAATAACATCATGGTCGTCAGATTCGACGGAGGCGATAGCGTCGGCGCCGTTATCGACAATCTCGACAACCGAACGCTCCTGTTCAAAACCTAGGCGCAGCGCCCTGGCTATTTTTGCTTCGTCCTCAACAATCAAAACTTTCATAGTACCTATTATAAACCCGTCTATCTGAGCCAAAGCTGAGAATAGTAAATATCACCCCGGGGGCAGGGGTGATATTTTTTGTTGTATTTTTGACACGCAAGCAGGCAAGGGGAGGTTCAGTCTCTTCCTTAGTTTCCTTGTCCACCTCTATGGCCACCAAAGCCACCCTTACCGCGTCCGCCCATTAACAGATACTCGTAGTCATTGTCTATGCCATTATCGCTCAGCCATTTGTCGATCTCGGCCTGGTGTGTTTCTCGGTTAGCCTGGCGTTCAGCTACTGTCTTATCCTGGTCAGCCGTACGATTTGCTTCACGCTCCTGCTCAAGTTCAGTCCTTTTGGCATTGATCTTGTCGGCCTGAGCCTGCGTCAACTTGCCATCAGTAACTAGCTGTGCAACCTGATCCTTTATCTCCTGGCTGCGCTCGGCCTGCATCTGCGTCCTCTGCCCGTCAACTACAGCCTGAACATCAGCTTCTTTTAGGCTGAATTTACTGGCGATTGCCGTTACTAGGTCCTGCATGTGGCCGTTGCCACTAGCCGACTCTGCTCCGACCAGAGCTGCACCGGCCAATCCGACCGTTCCTGCCGCGATAATACTAGCTGCAATAAGTTGTTTTTTCATATCTGTTCTCCTTTATTTAGCTTTTCTGCCGTCACAATGACCGTGACTATAGGTATCATAGGCATCAAAGCTGAAAGAGAGCTGACGGTTTGTTCCTAGACCGACTTCTTGACTAGAAACCTTCTCGATAGAGGCGCGAGTCCGACTGCGATTAACCCTAAACCTATGTAGACGTACTCTGTTAAACTGATGCCAGTCTCGGCTAATCCTCCACTACCTACCACACCAATAAATATCGGATCGACTATAACTCCGTTCCCTGTACCGTCCTCGTCCAGGCCAGTCCCATCAGTTAACGAATATTCTATGACTGTTTTTAAGGAGCCGTTCACTTGGATATTTGAAATCGAGACTTGGTTCGTTATATCGATCAGAGAGGACCCACTATCCTTGTATATGCGTAGACTACCGATATTCTGATATAGCTCGCCGAGACTGATGTTGGCATTAGCCGAGCCACCTGGCGATATGCACGACAGGCTATAGGCTATCCCACCGATAATCGTAACATTACGCTCTGGTGAGATTTTGCCCGATGGACTAATCATAAATATACTATTTGGATTGAGGTTAGCGCACACACCGTCATCTATAGACAACTCGGCATCCGAGACGGCTCGACCCACACCTGATGGTTTCGACAAACTTGCAAAGCTCACTGTTTTTACAAACGGGTCAACGCTCACACTGTACGGACCAATGTTTGAAATGTCACCAGTGACTGTCGTGAAAGTTGCAGAAGATACCGTATGCGCACCCGGTAATAGACCTGTTACTGGTGAGCAAGCCCAGTTACCTTCGCTATCAGCAACCGCAACGCAGGATAGGGCTCCAGAATCAATACTTATATTTATGCTTGCGCCTGGTTGAGCATTGCCAGAAAACAACGTTCGGCTCGGAATAGTTGGGCTCAACTCGAGAGATTGACCCGCAACCGAGATTGTTGGGAATATATAGCTCAGACGTAACGGTGCGCTAGACCAGAGGTAGCTCCTGACTCCTACCTGATCGCCATAATAGTTCTCGCCCCAGCAGTTGGTCTTTCCGCTAGCAGCTGCGCAGATGTGATACATACCAGCTGCGAGCGACGTGATAGTTTTTCCCGCCAAAACGCCAGTCGTATCGTCAGCCACAGGGACAGATGAGTCTACTCCGGTACCATCGCCGAGCTGGCCACTCCAGTTCGCGCCCCAACAGTAAGGTTTACTATCGGCTATGGCGCAGCTGTATTCCTCACCAGTCGTGACATATGATACCGTCTTGC
>JBARQK010000063.1:0-11472 GCA_049643705.1 Saccharimonadaceae bacterium (SeqCode)
ACGTGGTGATGGCTGAGCGCCATTATCTAGGTATTTCTGAGCTAGTTCAACCTGGATGTTAGCCTGTTTTGTGTGTGGGTTATAACTACCAACATAGGCAACAACACGACCGCTAGACGGATGACGCTGAGACTCTTGGACAGCTAGACGATATGTAGGGTAGGCCTTGCGACCTAGACGTTGCAAACGAATTGAGAGCATAAAAACGAAATTTCCTTTACTTCACTCTTTAGAATATATTGTACTTCTATGGCATTTTACACTGTTTATCGACAGATGTCAAACGGTGTTAGCTGCTGCGTTTTTTGTAGGCATCTAATGCGGCGCGAGCGGCTAGTTGTTGAGCAAATTGCTTTGATGGACCGACGCCTTTGCCCATAAGTTTACTGCCAACGTAGGCACCTAATGTGAATATCTTGTCGTGATCAGGACCTTGTTCGTCGAGAACTTTGTAGACAGGGGTCATGCCATCGATCTTTTGCGAGACTTCCTGGAGGTGGGATTTCGGATCACGCCATGAGCCACTCTCGAGGATAGAGTCAAGTTTCGCCAGAATATGTACTTTGATAAATTCATCGGCGTCAGCGTAACCACGCTCGAGATAGATCGAACCGATAACGGCTTCAAAAGCATTGGCTAGTATCTGTTGCCTGGCGCGCTCGGAGCCATTTTTTTCACCACGCGACATACGGATGAGCGGCTCAAACTCCAGTAGGCGTCCAGCCTCGGCGATACTCTCGGTACGTACTAACGACGAACGCCAACTAGTCAATATACCCTCTGGCTCAGCAAAATTATTAAACAGATAGTCGGTAACTGACAGCTCGAGGACTGCATCTCCTAAAAATTCAAGGCGTTCGTTGTGTTCCGAGACGCTCTTTTTATGCTCATTTACGTAACTACGATGAGTGAGAGCCGTGATCAATAAACTGAGGTTCTCGAACTCAAATCCCAGTTTTTCAACTGCAAAAGCCTGGTAGGGTGCAGTTTGCATGCCGGACACTATAGCTTCTCCAGTCGAATTCTCTTCATTGCTAGCAGCATCAATTTGCCGATGTCCTCATACTCGATCTCGTCGAGGGCATCGTGGAATTTAAACCATTTAATACCGTTCATCCAATCTTCTTTTTGGATCTCCTCGCCACTAGTTTTTACGCGCATCAGATAAACTTGTTGCGATATCAGTACAAGTTTATCCAGTCTGCGGTAGCGAAAATGGATCTTGCCTAGCCAACCGAGCATATCAACGTCGTGCAGACCGGCTTCTTCGCCGATCTCGCGTTTTGCGGCCTGTTGAGCCGTCTCGCCTTCCTCGATGTGACCTTTTGGAATAGTCCAGCGATCTTTGTGATCCTGGATGAGCAATATCTCGACTTCGCCGTTTTTATCACGGCGAAAAACTATACCGCCAGCCGTTGGTTCACGAACAATCTCTTGGATCGTCGGTTTGCGACTCAGGTATTTCTTGATTTTATCAAACTTGTTGTTCGGCACCATGTTCAGACTCCTCCCCGACGAGTGTGCGATAGGCCGTGCCTAGCACGCCGTTCACAAACTTGCTCGAGTTGTCAGAACCGAAAGCTTTGGCTAGCTCAACAGCTTCGTTGATGGCTACCTTTGGCGGTACTTTGTCAGCGCAGTGCAGGAGCTCGTAGAGACCGAGACGCAATACGTTTCGATCGACCCTCGCTACCTGTGTCAGCGGCCACTCTGGAGCCATCGGCTGAAGTTTTCCATCAAGTTCTACTTCATTCTCGATAACACCAGCTACCAAGCCCT
This sequence comes from Saccharimonadaceae bacterium (SeqCode), assembly GCA_049643705.1. GTDB lineage: Bacteria > Patescibacteriota > Saccharimonadia > Saccharimonadales > Saccharimonadaceae > JBARQK01. Next base: position 1,780 of record JBARQK010000063.1, read on the forward strand.
TCACAAAATCCGTATCATCGATGTCGTCAACATATCTACTGAGATTACGATCCAGTATCTCGTCGATGCTCAGACTCGCGTCTTCACAGTCACGACGGAATTCGTATTCATATAGCGATTGCAGTGCGACGATTCGCCCAAGATGTCGGTTTGATGCCATTGCTTTAAACGATTCTTTCTTATTTCAAGTTACTAAATTGTGCCACCCTAGAACAGATCAGGCTGCTTTTTTCTTGCCTGTCTCGTTTTTGGTGGTTTTAACCTTTACCGGCGAGCTGCCGTTGACGCGGCGGGCCAGTTTCAAAACCAGGTGGCTACGACGCAAACCGGTTTTACGTGGGCTGGTCTGCTTTTTTGGTTGTCCCATGAAAAATCCCTTCTTTGATTCTAATATTAAAACTTAAGGTGATTATATCTTATACGAACAAAATTCTCAAGACGCTTTCATTTGCATGAAGTCTATGCTATAATATTGACACTAAAAACGTAACGGAAAGGCACAAATTAAAATGATAGTTCTGAGTTATAGCAAAATGTGCCATTTCGTCACAAATATCTCTTAGCCAAGCCATAAGATATAACCAATCTATATTCACGTTTCAGGAGGAAACGTCATGCAAAAAGAAACTCTCAAAATATTCTGGCGATTTTCAAATCGCTACAAACTCAAACGTGCCCTCGCGCTCATAACACCGATGCTCGCCGTACTCATAAACGGAATAATTGCTCCTTATATCCTGTCGGCCTTTATAAACCGGCTGCAGGATGGTGGTGTAACACTAGAGAATAGCATCGGCCTAATAGCGGGCTATGGGGTGCTGGTATTTATCGGTGAAGTAATCGTTTGGCGACTCGCGCTGTACTTTTGTTGGACATTCGAGATTCAGTCGATGCGCGATCTGTACCTGGCAATATTTCACAAACTATCCAACGAGAGTCTGTCGTTTCATGCAAATCGTTTCGGCGGCTCATTAGTCAGTCAGTCATCAAAGATGATAGGTTCTTTCGAGCGTTTCTGGGACATGATCATATGGAATATTGTACCGATGACGTCTACTATCATCGGCTCGATAGTCATCCTAACCGTTCTGTCGCTCTGGCAATACGCCCTATTCTTATTGGTGATCAGTGTTGCTTTCATTTTTACTGTAATCATTAGCTCACGGTTTTTGGCAAAGCGAAATACGCTAGAGTCCCAAGCTAGCACAAAAACCAGCGGCTACCTAGCAGACGTCATCACGAATATCGCGACAGTCAAGGCATTTGGTGGCGAGAAGCATGAGTACGAAAAAGCTGGTAATTACGTCGATGATTGGAAGGCAAAATCATTCCATCTCAAATGGGCGGTTATCGGCACAACCTCGGCATATGCGACGCTACTGGCTCTCATCAACACTTCGGCACTATTTTTCGCAGCTGCAGCTGCCGATAGCGGTTCTGTAGAGATTGGTACTATTTACCTGGTATTTGTCTACTCGCTAAATGTTGGCAGACAGTTATGGGAGATGAACAGCATAGTTCGCACATATAACAGGGTGGCCGGCGATGCGCACGATATGACCGAGATGATGGAACTCCCATACGACTTGCAGGACAGTGCAGACAAGAAACTTGTAGCCAATGACGGGCGAATTGACTTTGAAAATGTCGGTTTCACCCACGATAATGGTGAGGGAGAAGAAGTGTTTGACAACTTTAACCTGGCAATCCCACGTGGCCAACGAGTCGGACTGGTCGGAAGAAGCGGTTCGGGCAAGACTACCTTAACCCGAATCCTCCTGAGGTTCTCTGATGTCCAAACTGGAGCTATCTACATAGACGGACAGAATATATCAAACGTATCACAACAGAGTCTCCACGAAGCTATCGCGTACGTGCCCCAAGAACCGTTACTATTTCACCGTAGTCTCCACGAGAATATAGCGTACGGCCGCCCCAAAGCAACCCGCAAACAAGTTACCGACGCCGCAAAGCGTGCGCACGCCTGGGAATTTATATCCAAATTACCAGATGGTCTAGACACAAAAGTCGGCGAACGCGGAGTCAAGTTGTCTGGCGGTCAGAGGCAACGTATCGCTATAGCTAGAGCCATACTCAAAAATGCGCCGATCCTAGTTCTAGATGAGGCAACATCCGCCCTGGACAGCGAGAGCGAGAAACTCATACAAGCTAGTTTGAGTGAGCTGATGGACAACCGCACCAGTATAGTCATCGCTCACCGACTATCGACCATAGCAAAACTCGATCGCATTATTGTTCTAGACGACGGACGGATAGTCGAGGACGGCACGCACGCAGAGCTGATAAAGCTCGGTGGCGCCTACGCTCGATTGTGGCAGCATCAGAGTGGTGGATTCATCGAGGAGTAGACTATACCTAGTCATAATGTTGACTTATAGTTAAGCTTATGCTATTATAAAAGAATGAGCAACAATTTACTCGAGCGGACTCGAATTGCACCTGTGGTTGAAGATTTCACAGATGGATATTCTCCAAGAAGGCTCCACGTTGACGAAAGCCCCATCGACTACGACGATCTCAGAGCGACTACGGACTTCGGTTACGGTGAACGCTACTATTCAGAGACCATAGCCATCGGAAGCTTGATCAGGAGTCTCTTTCACAAAAAAACAGCCAATAAATAAGCTAGATAACAACATTCACCAACCGGCCAGGGACATACACAACCTTGGTCGGTTTTTTGTCGGTGATAAACTTTTGCACATTTCCGTCAGCCATAGCGGCTGCTTTGACATCATCATCGCTAGTGCCTTTCGCTAGTTCCAGTTTCGCGCGTAGTTTGCCGTTGACCTGAACGATAATCATCATACTATCAGTTGCGATGAGTGTGTCATCCCAATGCGGCCAGTGGTCGATATGGATCGTCTCGCTATTGCCGAGCTGATTCCATAGCTCATCAGTAATGTGTGGCGCGAAAGGCGCGAGAACTTGCATCAAACCCTCGATGGCAAACTTCCAGGCGTCGCTTCTCGATATGCCAACTGACTCCTTTAGTTTGTACAGATTATTTACAGACTCCATCATTGCGGCGATAGCAGTATTGAACTTGTCGTCTTCGATGTCACTAGTAACTTTTTTGACGGTCGAGTGAGCGATCCTGAGAATTTCACTGTCACAGTCGGTAGTTTTCGACTCAGTCGCGTCGATATATTCCTGAGTTAGGTTCCAAACGCGATTTAGAAAACGGTAAGTGCCTGGCACGCCGCGGGTATCCCATGGTGCATCCTGGTCATACGGCGCGATAAACATCTCGTAAACGCGCAGCGCATCGGCGCCATAACCACTATCCATGATTTCCATTGGATCGATGACGTTGCCCTTGGACTTGCTCATCTTTTGACCGTCTGGCGCCATTATATAGGCGTTATACATCATCCGTTTGAATGGTTCTGGCGTTGGCACCAGACCGAGTTTATGGAAAAACCTCATCCAGAAACGGCTGTATAGTAGGTGCGCTACTGCATGGTCGGCACCATTGTAATAATCTGTCGGTTGCCAATGTTTGGCGATTTCTGGATCCCAAGCTTGTTTGTCGTTGAACGGGTCAATATAGCGAAGGAAATACCAGCTACTACAGGCATAGCCGTCCATAGTATCTGTTTCGCGTTTACCTGGTCCGCCGCATTTCGGACATGTCGTGTTGACCCATTCGGTAACGCCAGCTAGGGCCGAAGTATTGCCGCCGGTTGGTTTATAGTCATCTACGTCCGGCAATATAACCGGTAATTGATCGTCTGGCACTGGGACGGCTCCATCTGTATCACAGTGGATAATCGGTATCGGCGCGCCCCAATAGCGTTGACGGCTGATCAACCAGTCACGCATACGATACTGAACTTTGCTCCGACCTACGCCTTGCTGTTCGAGCCAGGCGACGATCTCTTCGCGAGCGTCACTCGTTAACATGCGGTCAAAAATGCCAGAGTTGATCAACATCCCCTCGCCAATTACTGTTTTATCTCCGCCGGTAACGATCTCTGCCATGTATTTATGCTGTGATAGATTCATGAAATCAACTAGTTCGGTAGACGGTATCCATTCCAGCTCATGCAAAGCCTGTTCTTCAGGCGATACTTCGATTCTCTCATCGTCGACAAGCTTTACAATCAACTGATTACCAACCATCCGCCTATTTAGGTCTTTGTGCGCAGCATAAAACTCACTTATAAGTTTATGGTCGATAACTTTTTCGATCTTTAGATTTATGTATCCGGATTCTTCCTTGATCTCACGAATCGCAGCCTCTTCGAGAGTCTCGCCGTCATCAATGCCACCGACTAGGAATGATTGCCAGCCTTTGGTTGCCCATTTTAGACCGAGATACGAATCGTCTTTCCAGTGTTTTAGCGCCACAATGATAGTATTTCTTTCCAATAGCGGCGATCCAGGTTTTAGCTCGTTATCCGCATCTGGCGAGAAATACGGCGCAACTACCTGTTTGACCGGTATACCAAATTTTGCAGCAAATTCACCGTCGCGTTCATCGTGCGCTGGAACCGCCATGATCGCTCCTGTCCCATAACCTGCCAGAACATAGTCAGCCACCCAGATCGGGATCTTTTCACCATTAGCTGGGTTGATAGCGTAGCTGCCAGTGAAAACACCGGTTTTTTCTCGATCTGTTTCCATGCGCTCGATCTCGGATTTCGCCTGAGCGGCGCGAACGTATTCTTCGACTACGGTTTTTTGATGTTCGGTCGTTAGACTGGCAACCATTTCGTGTTCCGGCGCTAGCACCATAAAAGTCGCACCAAACAAAGTGTCCGGTCGAGTTGTAAAGACTTTTATAATATCCCTATTTCCTATTTCCCGCTCCCCATCCCCTAAATGAGCCACACGAAACTCAACCTCGGCACCCTGGCTCTTGCCTATCCAGTTTTTTTGCATGGTTTTGACCATGTCGGTCCAGTTGAGGTCATCAGTCGCATCCAGCATCTCGTCGGCGTAAGCAGTGATACGGAAAAACCACTGTTTTAGGTTGCGTTTAACGACTAGGTTACCACAACGCCAACATTTGCCAGATTCGACCTGTTCGTTCGCTAGAACAGTTTGATCAGTCTCGCACCACCATTGTGGCGATTCTTTTTGGTAGGCTAGGTCGTGTTCGTATAATTTGTTAAATATCCATTGAGTCCATTTGTAATACGATGGGTCTGCCGTACTGATTTCTTTGGACCAGTCATAGCTGTAGCCGAGACGCTTTAACTGTCTGATAAAGTTTTCTTTGGCTTCGTCATGAGCCTCACGTGGTTTTTTACCTAGCTTTATAGCATAGTTCTCTACCGGCAAACCGAAACTATCCCAACCGATCGGGTTATATGCGTTATACCCCTGCTGTCTTTTGGCACGGACTTTTATATCGCTGAACTGAAATGTCCTGCCGTGACCGATGTGTATACCAGCACCAGTTATACCTGGCAACATCGAGAAACCGAGGTATTTTGGCTTTGTGTGGTCATTCAAGTCGACAGTATATGTACCGTCCGCCTCCCAACGGTCTTGCCATTTCTTTTCGATCTCTAGAGGATTGTATCGTTTCATTGCTTACCAGTATAGCAAAACCGCCCCTCTGTGTCAGGGGCAGCCTGCTTTTTTAATTGTCAGTCGTTTTGTTATTTACAGAGCGTTGTCTTACTCGTGTATAAAGCGTTACCGAGATTGGTTATTATGTAGCTATCAGTCGATGAATTGTAGTATGCAACCTGCGCACCGACAGAGCATCTAATGTAGGTAATCGTATCGCTGGTCTTTGCGAGATTACCTATGACTGTAACCGTTTCGGTGAGTTTGGTCTCTGGGTGTTCTGCAAATGCCGCCACATTAGCTGGGTACTTCGCGGTGATGGCATAGTAGGCTTCTGCCTTTTTCTGTACCATATTTGCGCTAGCACTCAGACTAGTCGCTTCGGCGCGCTCTTGGATGCCTGCGTACAGTGGCCCAGCAACATCCATGATCCAGTCGTATACCGATACCGCACCGGCAGGAACTGTCGCCGGCTGAACCGAGGCACCATAAGTGAAGTCTGTGCTTCCGTCGATCGCATAATCAACGCCGCTGTCACCACCATTAATCTTTACCACCATTTCGGCCTTGTTTAACTGATGTGTCCACTGGCTAACCCATAGGCTCACTGATACGTCGACGTTATCTGGCAGAGTATCGGCCAAGGCATCGGCAGGCGTTTCTGACGAGATATCTTTATTGTAGCAGGCGTTCAGATCTTTGTTGAATTGCGTGTCGTCCGTGGCCTTACTGAATTTTTTGAAAGTATCTTTGTTCAGTTCTACTTTGTAGCCTACATTACCGTCCTTGGCTCCGAGGTTGTCTTTGATGCTCAAAAATGGATGTTGTTTGTAGATATCGAGCATTGACTGATCGTCTTTGTACTTTTTTAGGACATCGACAACACACTGATAACTTTTGCTAGTCTCGGCTGATATCTTTTTCAGGTTATCTGCGGAGATCTCTACCCATTTGTTTTGCATCTTTTTTATTATCTCCATATAACCTTCGGGTAGCATCGACAGAGATCCGCCAGTGGCGGTGGCTGCATCTCCAATTGCTTTATCCAAATCGTCGATCCTAAAATATAGCGCGCCAGACTCTACGAACTTGACCTCGCTCTTTAGCTCTACGTCTTTGTCGTCGACAGTCAATGTCAGTTTAGCCTTCCCCTCAAATGACGGTACGTTGGTCTCGGCGGAATCGAATTCCAATTTTACGCTAGCCTTGTACTCGCCCACATCGATTGGTGAGCTAGTTTTTATGATAGTTTTTGTGCTAACGTTTGAGGCTTTTAGGTAGTTACTGACGGCATCAAATACAACATTCGTAGGATTTTGATAAACGAGCGATACATATGCCCAGGCCGAACCGCCACTGAGTAGCAAGATAACACCGGCGATTATGACGATCAGTTTTTTGGTCAGTTTAAACCGACTCTTTGGTGCGACCGGAGCGGCTGTTGCGTTAGACTGCAAAGGAGCGACAGGCCCAGGCTGCACCTGCTCGCCCATAGCCGGCGACGGTCCTGCTGAAGCTACGGTCGATGGTTCGCCCTCTAGTTCCGCTATCTTTGCTTCTTTGTCGTCTTCACTCATTTGCTCTGGGCCCATATATAATACCTATTTATAGTGTTAATGTTTTTATACTATCATGAAAACTTTGAGAAGAAATTGTTTTTTATCTCCATATATTCGGGCGTTTGCCGAACGAGTTCAATGTCTTCGCTCATTTCGCACAATACTTTGATAGCTTCTTCTAGATAGATACCGTTTTTGGAACCCTTTGCGAGGATAACTGCGCCTTCATCGCTAACGCTACGAACAAATGCTCCGGCGTCGATCGCGCTATCAAACGCTTTAACTTGACATCCTCTAGCACGTGCCTCTGGGCCCAAATATTGATTAGCGTCCTTGCCTACCGTGACAACCCATGATAAAAGGTCTGGGTTGCACTCTGCGCCGATTTTTTTGTGCTCATCAGCGCTGACATTGCCAAGTCCCGACATACTACCGAGTATAGCGATACGTTGCGGGGCATCTATTGCGTAAAGTGCCTGTAATGCAGCCAGCGCAGAGCCTGGGCTCGAACTAGCGGTATCGTCTATGATATGGGTATCGCCTATACCATAGAGTAGATTCATTCTGCCAGGAGTGGCGGTTATGGCAGCAATGCCGTTTGCTATCTCTTCTGGCAGCATCTGCATCTTTGTGGCGACAGCGACAGCGGCCATGATCGGGCGTAAACTGTGTTCGCCGATAACTTTTGCTTGTGCATTAATCGGATTAGGATACTCGGGCGCGATAACCGAACCGACGTAACCGCCGTTCAATGTAAACTCGCTGATCTCGAAACGGTATTCTGCAAAGCCGGTCGTACCATAAGTATTAATGCTAGGATTTACTAGCATTGCAGCATATTTGGCATCGATGTCGTCACGATTTATCAGAACCTGACCAGAAAATTGATTGAGCGCCATTTCTTCGGCTGCAAGTATGTCGATACTTTGAAAACTCTCGATCCGTTCTGGCGTAATACCCGTAATCACAGATATATCTGGGCGCAGATACCGAGAATAGCTAGAAATATCCCCCGGACGATTGGCATTCAGATCTTGGATGATGACATCGACAGTTGTTGGGCTTTGTATACGTTGCCTGGCAGCGCTAAAGACTCTATGCCATGCGAGCGGACTGTGCGGTTTTTCCGGATAAACTATGCCCAGAATTGACAACGGAACCGTCAGATGAGTACTACTAGTGTCATCGTGCATACCGACGCGAAACCGTCGCGACAGAACAGTCGCTATGGCGCGTTTCGTGCCAGTCTTGCCGATACTACCGGTCACAGCAACGAGTTTAACGTCAGGATGCTTAGCGAAATACCGGATTACGTAGTTTTCAAGCCGCTTCTGAACATAGCCTTTTAGCATATGCCTTTTGCCTAGTTAGCTACCAAGGTGCCAACTAGTTCGCTCACGCGGAGAGCTTCGTCATAGTCGCTAGGGTCTGTGTCTTCACAGTGGCTACCGTTCGGCAATATAAAGCCATAGTAGTAACCGTTTATGGGCTTGTTGTCGTTAATGATTGTAGTGGTACTACCGGTTTCTTCTGTCATCGGTTCTTTACTTCTCTGTAGTGTCCCTGCTGCGCCGTTACTCGCAGTACACACATCTGACTCGGTCAAGTTGCTAGTGCTGAATCCTATTGAATCAGGACTATCTGCGATCACTGCCCATTTAATATCAGTGTCACCGCCGGGTGCGTCAAACTTGACCCCCCACTTGTCTAGCACGACATATTCTTTGGTGCTAACGCTTGCCTCATTATCTGACTCGATTGAGTCTTCGTCTTGTTCCGAGTTCAGTGAATTTTCACTAGCTAAAAAGTTCTGCCAATACAGAAACGCTAGCGCCCCTATGATTGCAACGCTAATTATCGAGATTAATAATATATGCTTGCTGTTATTTTGTTGCTTTGTAGTTAAGTTTTTCATGTAATTATCATAGCATGAACGTAATGCATCCAATAGGTTTTTTGCCACAAGTGACATCGCAAATTCGCTGAGTGCGTTTTGTTAGAATTCTTATCGTAAAACTATTTTGATCAATCATATATTTGTTGAATGAGTAGGGGGCGCGCATTATACGCGCCCCCTTATCGTACTCACGCGGTGCTCGTCACGAGATAACCACGACGTGCCAGCCATGCCTCCCAGGCGTACCGGATCAGGGATGCGACTGTGAGCGTCAGTGCAACCATCGTGACAACGTCAGAAATGATCCCTCGCGTAGTGATCCACACGATTGTGATGACGGCGGCGCACTGAAAGCCGAACTTGACCTTGCCGAGTAAATCCACACCCATATCGTAGTCATACGCTGACTTCACAAAGGGCCTCATCACTGCGACGATGACTTCCCGGAAGGCCATGATTCCAAATGTCCACCAGCCTAACCATAAAAGGCCGCTGCCGACAATGACGCAAAGCCCCCACACGAACACGATCTTGTCGACGAGTGTATCGAGAATCTCTCCGAACCTAGTCTTGGACCCGAGAAGTCTCGCCGCCATCCCGTCGAGTAGGTCAGTCACAAAGACGATGAACAACTTGACCGCTACCTCAGTAGATAGTGTCTTAGCTATCCCCAGAAAGACGACCGGTTGGCCG
>JBARQK010000064.1:0-2424 GCA_049643705.1 Saccharimonadaceae bacterium (SeqCode)
GGTGCTGAGGTCAGCAGCGAAGACGAATTCCACGGCAAGAGCTTTACTGGCGACACGCTGATCGCCGAAGGAGTTGAAGGACTCGTCCCATGCAACGGTACGGTCGAACAACTTGTCTCACAAATGATCGGCGGTGTTACGTCGGGCATGTACTACATCGGCGCAAAAACCATACCGGAGCTCTGGGAGAAAGCCAAGTTTATGAAAATCACTCAGGCGAGTTTAGTCGAGAGTCATCCACATGACCTTCTCATAACCAATCCAGGCGATAACTACAACTAGGCTGCGGCGTGCTCTACGTGCTCTATTCGGACGTCCAAATGAGTAACGGTGGCTGGGACAGTCTCCCCTTCGAGTATCAGGCCAGCTGCAACACGATAGGCCCTGGTCGCTTCTTGTCCCGATACAATCTGTGAGACTATCATGTGCCCGCTCGCATTCATTGCTTCGGCGCATTGTGGCGTCAATACATTCATAAAAAATTTACCGATGTTTTCATGGCCTTCCAACACCAACGGATCCATTGCCGCCAAAGCAAGTAGCGGACAAAGCCTAGCCCTCGATCCATCATTGCCGGCTCGCTCAACATCCTGTAGTCGCCTTGCTAGGCAGACTGGCGGACAGTGTTCTGATCGAATTGACCTTTGCATATCTCATTATCTCCTTAAAAAAATAACCCCGACATCTCGGGGTTATTTCGCTTGTTGCTTTATTATCTTCATCTAGATTATTATCTCATATCACGTGATGGACAACAAATATTGCGTCTACTTTTTATCTTTTTTCAGGGTAGACTCGCTATTGCCGGCATTGACTTCATAACTAGTATTGGTCGATTCAAAGAAATTCACCAGCTCGTAGGTATCGTTGGCCGTTGCCATCCATTTGGCTGGATTTGAAACTTTGTAGTGCGGTTCAAAGCCAAGCTCCTCTAGGCGACGGTCTGTCAGGTATTTAACATACTGGTTGACGTAGTCAGCGTTGAGGCCGAGGATGCCCTTTGGTAGCAGGTCTTTGTTGTACTGCTCTTCCATTTCAACGGCGCTCAGAATCATTTCTTTGATCTCTGCTGCAAACTCTTCGGTCTGAAGGTCCTCGTTCTCGTCGAGAACTGTCAGGATGAGGTTGATGCCGAACTTTAGGTGGAGGCTCTCGTCGCGAATGATCCAGTCCATTAAACTGCCGAAATTGCGCAGTAAGTTTCGTTGTCGGAATGACAACGCGACCATAAAGCCACTATAAAACCAGATGCCTTCGAGGATGATGTTATAGGCGATAAGATTCTTTACAAAGTCTTTTTTGCCTTCAGTCGTCGTGATATCGAGCGTCTGCTCGGTCATACGTTTTATGTAACGAGTCTCAAACTCTTCCTTTAGGCGCATACTAGGCACGTCGACGTGAACGTTGTACGCCTGGTCGCGGTCGATCGGGAATGTCTCTAACATGTACTCAAAGGTCATACAATGATTGGCTTCTTCCCACATTTGCTTTGCCAGATATAGATGACACTCAGCGGCGTTGAGGTAAGGATATACACCAAACGCCAGGGATTTATTGACTAGTAATTCGTTCGGATTGAAATAACCCATCAGATAAGTAACGGCGTGTTTTTCCTCGTCCGTCATTTTCTTCCAGTCGGCGAGATCCTGAACTAGCTGGATCTCGTTTGGAAACCATGTGTTCGCGACGGCCTGATCATACAGATCCATCGCCCATTGATATTTAACTGGTTTGAGTAGCAAACCGTCCTGGATGCCTGTACCTAAAATTCCCATAGTTCTCTCCTCTGTTATATATTGCTGATATTAGGCCGCAACGGTTGTGCCGTCAAGATTTTCTTGATTTAGATTAAAGCCAGCCTGACCCAATATATTACGAATTCTTTCGATTGCTTCGGGATCACGGGGCTGCTTTTGTCTATCGAGTCGCGCCAATTCGAAGGCAGTATTCTCTAAAGCAATTCTCAGCATTGGATCGACAACTCTCTCAGCTCCATAGTGTTGAATAACTTCACCGATTCTTTTAGGAGCAGGCCAGACTTCCTCAATGCCTGTGGCTGTACCTTTTAGTACCTCTGCGATTATCTGTCGCGCCATTTCCTATTCGCACCCATCGCAAATAGTTAACAAGGCTGGATCTAACGGAGCGGCAACCATACCACTCTGGGCGGCCTCTTCGTTTGCCTGAGCCTGCGCGGCTTGCATAGCGGCATCGATAGCAGCGAGTTTTTCCTCTAGTGTCATGGTGTCGTTGATGATTTGGTTTGCGTTCATTTTAATCCTCCCTTTTATACCTTGGCAAAGCCAAAGCCTTTCTTTGCTGTACCAGTTTTTTTAGCGATATCTTCGGTCTTGTTTACTTTGGTTGTACTCTGTTCTGCCTGATGGCGCGGTTTGACGTGTAGATAGTAGGTCGTCTTTAGGC
>JBARQK010000065.1:0-2931 GCA_049643705.1 Saccharimonadaceae bacterium (SeqCode)
GGCCATGACCTCCTCCCTATCCTGAAAGATATGGCCAAATGGGGCGAGCGCTACCCAAACGCCTGAGACTCCTAGCGACTGAGCCGATGCTATACTGAAAGCATGCATAAACGAATCCTTCTCAAACTATCCGGCGAACAGTTGCAGGGGCAGCACGTCGGCGGTATCGATACCGATCACGTCAAATGGATCGCCGATCAGATAAAACCAGTCGTAGACAACGGCACACAGGTAGTTATCATGGTCGGTGGTGGAAACTATGTCCGTGGCGCGCAACTAGCCGGCGGAGGTATCGAAGACGTCACGGCGCATAACGCCGGCATGCTCAGCACGCTGATCAACGCCATTACTGTTGCTGACGTATTCAATTCCGTCGGTTTAGCAGCCAGAGCGCTAAGTTCGATCGAGATTAACCAATTCGCCGATCAGTACACCTATCGGCGAGCCGTCAGTCACCTCGCAAAGAACCGAGTCGTGATCATCGGCTGCGGCATCGGCCGACCGTTTTTGACTACCGACACGGCAGCATTAAACCTAGCACTCGAAATGCAATGTGATGTAGTCATAAAAACAACAAAAGTCGATGGCGTTTATACCAAAGACCCTTCAAAATACCCTGACGCGGTGAAGCTCGATGAGCTGAGCTATCACGAGGCCCTCGCCAATCCCGATATAACCGTCATGGACAAAGCCGCCATCGGCCTCGCCATGGACGAGCATAAACCCGTCATCATCTGCGACCTGATGACTGACGGTAACATCGCCCGCGCCGCCCGGGGCGAACGCGTCGGCACACTGATCAAATAGATTTCTAAACAAAAGGAAAAGGGCGGCCCGTAGGCCGCCCAGTTGACTCGCTTTTCAGCGAGTCGTTCTCCATCCTCGACGCGCTGCCTCGGCGTCGCAAAATGCGATGCCGAGGATGATTGATAGGCCGACCATGGCGAGGGCAAAACCCCACCAAGCCTCGGGCCGGTACTTCTGGAGCTCGAGAATCGTAACCCCCCAGCCGGTCAGTACAAACCCTACGGCAAACAACCAACGATAACGCTTCATGATACTCCTTAGGGGAAGTCGAATGCGGTCCATCCGCACTCTCGGAGTCCGGGACAGAGTAAGTCGCACTCGTGCCGGATAGCAGTCGACGTTTCATGAACATCGACCAGTAACCGGCCAAGTACGCTTTTGGAAGGTGCTATACGTAAAATTACGTATACACATATATTAGCATAAACTCAATGTAAAGTCAATCGGCGATGAGGGTTATTTGTCCTTTTTCTTGTCCAGCTGATCGAATTTGAGAAGTGTTATGATCATGTAGATAACTGCTGCGGTTGCTGTCAGCGTGATTGATGAACTAGCGAATGCGCCCCATTTGAAATCGGCTTGTCTGCCCCATAGATCGACGTGCCAAACAGCGGCTTCGAGACCGTCGGTCGAACCAACGATGAATTGTACTATCGGGCTGATGAACCCTTCGACTAGTTTTTTGACCGTGTCACCAGCCGCGGTGCCGATAGCTAAACCTACCGCGAGGCCTACGACGCCCTGGGTGCGGATAAAATCGACAAAGCCCGAGCCATGGTTTTTGATACCATTGACGCGCTCCCTGACAACACTCACGCTAGAAGTTTTGCTGGTTGATTTATCTTTAACCATGGCGACGATCTCCTTTGCCTCTGTTACTGATGATTAGTATAGTTTGTTAGATTAAAAAGACAAGGAGGGTGTTTTTGTCTGGGTGGTGCGGCATGTTACGCTACGCACCACCCAGACACTCCACACTCGTCCTGTAGGATCTAAGTGTGGAAGATTAGGCGATCAGGCTCAGGGTGCATCGACGGCAGCTAGGCCTAGGCGGTTGACCAGGTACATACTTACGTACAAGTAGCACACGGCGGGTCTTGAATCGCAGGCTTCCGAGAGCACGCTTGAAGGCGGTGATCGTACATTCGATGCCCATAACATCACACAATCCAGCTTCATCGTCTGCTGTTACTTGACCGGCAAATTGAAGTACCTCAAGTATCCGTTCCTTGATTGCCTCATTTGCCATCACATTCCTCCTTGTCATTTGCGATCGAGCGACCATCGCTCGTATCGCTACCATCTGAGACAAAAAACCGCCGAGGTAGTCTCGGCGGGGATAAAGTCTCAGATCGGTGCTAGAAACTATCCTGCCGAGTCGGCAACACAAATCATGACCACTAGAGCCAGTTGAGATTTTTGCGTGTTGCTGAATGTATACGACATAGTTCCTCGAGATAGAGTATAGCGTAGCAGCAGAGAGATGACAAGTTTTGAGTTTACATCCGCGATGGAACTTCGATTCCGAGGATGCTCAGGCCGTGACTAAACACCTGCCCTACTTTTGCCAGTAACGCTAAGCGTGCGGCCTTTTCGACCGGGCCAACATCGCCAGTTGCAACTGGCGTCGACTCGTAATAACGGTTCATTTCTCGGGCGAGCTCATATAGATAAGTGGCGATTTTATGTGGTTCGATATCCTGGGCGGCCAGGTTAACAACAGATGGATAATCGAGCAATTTGAGCAAAATAGATTTTTCTGGCGCATAATTATAGCCAGAGATATCGACGTCGGTCGCGGTTGGATTGTCATTCAAGATCTTGTTAACGCGAACCGCGGCGTATTGGACATACGGACCGCTAAATCCTGACAAAGCAAATATCGTATCCCAATCGAACAAAATATTTGTACGGCGATCGGAAACGAAGTCGCTAAATTTTATCGCGCCGAGAGCAATCTTTTTGATGTCGTCATCGGATATATCGCGGTCACCGACAACTTCCCGGGCTTTTGCTTCGGCTTTGTCGAGTAGCTCTTCCATCAACACCACACCTTTGCGCGAGCTCATCTTTTCCCTAGTTCCGTCCTCGTTCAGTTGGTCGATAACACCGAACCATAGGTGG
>JBARQK010000066.1:0-10090 GCA_049643705.1 Saccharimonadaceae bacterium (SeqCode)
CTCTTTACTGTCGCCAGCGGCGGTAGTGACGTCTGCGCCAAACACCGCGGGTACTAGTGGTGACATCTCCCTCCAGGTGTATCGCTATGGATCAACAAATGGCTGGGAAACGATCGCGAGCAACACCACGAGCAGTAGCTGTGGCGATTGTTCTTTGAGTGGTCAACCGACTGGCACGCCGAGCGAGTACTTTTACACCGAAGCGTCAGGGAAGTATTGGGTGTATTTTAGACTCTACCAAAATCCAAGCGTATCTTCCTCCGTCACCTTCAAAACAGACCAGTTCAAAGCCGCCACCAACGAGATGCGAACTCGCCTCGGCACCTTCTTTGTCGACGGGCAGCAGCGTCCACTCAACCGCTACTAATCAAACCTGCGTACTTCTTGGCACGATCTCCCTGAAACTGAACGCAGTGCACTAGCTGATGATAATAATGTATTCGCAGTAAACCTGCCAACGGGAGACAAAGGGAATCGCTACTATACACGATGGCGACACTAGCCAGAGAGAGGCAACAAGGTTGTTTGTACGGATCGTCCTGGGCCGGTTAATACTGACAGACTATATGATTAGCGCTTGATACCCACATTGTCGTCAACAGAATGCCCCATCCCTAGCGGTGCCCACCGCAACCTACAATAGATACAGATTTGTATGTAAATAGATTTCCGAGGTGTATAATCTATTTATGGCGAGAAATGAACAAACCAGCGCGCTAGTCGATGGGATTTTGGAAGTTGGGGTGACGGTAGGCGTGCTGACAGCGGCGGCGATCATGCCAAATCTGCTCCAGGTACTCGACAAACCCTTCACCAAATATCTTCACTCGCTCGACCAACGGCGGCGTGAACGTGAGATTGATCGATTGATCACTTATGCACTGCGTGAACACCTCATCACTCAGCATTACCAGCACGGCATCGAACTGACAGGGAAGGGCAAAAAGCGACTTGAACGCGTTAACTTTGATAATCTGTCGATCCCGAAACCCGAAAAATGGGATGGCATATGGCGGCTAGTCATGTTCGACATACCAGCGTCGCACGACAGGGCTCGGCGACCGTTTACAGCAAAGATTCGTCTGCTCGGGTTCCAACCTTTGCAACAAAGCGTCTGGATTTACCCGTTTGCGTGCAAAGATGAAGTTGCATTGGTGGCCAGGACCTACCGCGTTGACCAGTTTGTGACGTATATCGAGACGCATCATATAGACCATGAACAAAAGCTCAAGACTCGATTTAAAAGTATTCTCCGATAATCAGCTCTATAAAATTCGTAAATAAAATATACACCTCGGAAATCTATTTATATATGTGGTTTAGGGAGGTGTTTTAAAAAAGTGGAGAGGCGATTAAGTGCAGGAATAAAGTGCAAGAATAAGGTGCAGGGATAGAGAACAGGGATAAGGAGCATAGATAGGGATCAGGGATAGAGAACAGGGATAAAGGGCGGGTGCTAGGGGTGGGGTATACTGGAGTATGTGATGTATCTTCTAACTGGCGACAATACGTTTGAGATCGAGCAGAAGCTTTCCGAGTTAACGGATGGATTTGATGGCGAGGTTGAACGGGTCGACGGCACTAGTATCGATATAAACCGGTTGGCTGATCTGTTGGCTGGCGGGACTTTATTTAGTACAAGACGAATGGTTGTGATCCGGTATATTTCTGAGAATAAGTCTATTTGGACTGTTTTGGGTGACTGGATAGCTAGGCTGAGTGACGATGTCACGCTAGTTTTGGTTGATCCGGCGGCTGACAAGCGCACAAAAACATACAAGGATCTAGCGAAAAAGGCGACCGTGTTCGAGTTTAAAGCTTGGCGTGATTATGATACTTCCAGAGCGGAAAAGTGGATTCTCGATCGGTCAAACCTCGATCCTAGGAGCGCGAGGTCGTTGGTTGCTCGTGTTGGTGTCGATCAATGGTCGCTATATAATGCGTTGGAGAAACTATCTGTCATGGACGAGATAACCCCGGAAGTGATAGAGCAATCGATCGAAGCTAGCCCGCACGAAAGTGCTTTTCAATTGCTTGACTCGGCGTTAGCTGGCGATATGAGCCGAGTGTCGATCATGATCAGAGATCTGGAGCTGCACGAAGATCCGTATCGGGTTCTCGGGCTGCTAAGTTCGCAGGTATTTGCGATGTGCCTACTAGCTTCTACCGATGCCGCGCCTGCGGTTATCGCATCCGAGGCAAAGATCAGTCCTTACACTCTGCAGAATTTGGCATCAAAGGCTCGGCGTATGGATATGAGTACTATCAGGCGGGCCGTTGATCAGTTGGCGGCAGCAGACGAAGCTACAAAGTCTGGCAGTGAGCCTTGGCTAGCCATCGAAACAGCTTTGTTACATATCGCTCAGGGATAATAAAGAGACCGCTTTTTTCGGGCGGCCTCTAGTTTATTTGCTAGATATATATGACTATTTCTTTGCAGCAGGTTTTTTTACTGGAGCCTTTTTGGCAACAGGCTTCTTTGCGGCAACGGCTTTTTTAACCGGTGCTTTAGCGACTGGCTTTTTAGCTGCAGCGGGCTTTGCGGCGACAGCAGGCTTAGCAACTTTTTTAGAAGCTCCGATCTTTACGCCAGCATCCTTGGCTACCTTGGCTAAGGCAGATTTGCGTCGAGCGGCAGTTGCTTTAGGGATCAAGTTCTTTTTAACGGCAGTATCGATCTCGCTCTGCGCTTTGCTGAGGCCTTCGCTAGTTGGTTTTGCTAGAAAAATCTTGACAGCGCCTTTAATGTCACGTTTTGTCGAGACATTTCGCTCGCGACGCTTTGCGGCTTGTTTAACGCGTTTGATGGCTGATTTGATGATTGGCATGCTTTTCCTTTACCTCTTAGAGTTGATTATCAATCAACGATGCATTATAGATTAAAACAGGTGAGTTGTAAAGTGTTACGCCGTTAGAATAGGGAGCTATACACCTGTGGACAAGTGGTGAAAAATTTATTGACTAAACTATCAAGCTTATGGTATATTAACCTCAAACTTTCATAAATAAAAAACAGAGAAGAAAAATGAACGACACAGACGCCCGAAAACAGATCGTCGACAAGATAAAGGACAACAGTAATATACTGGTGATTGTTAACTCTAGCCCGTCAGTCGATGAATTGAGTGCGGCGCTGGGGCTGACTCTTCTCATAAATAAAATGAACAAGCATGGCACGGCTATCTTTAGCGGCGACATCCCACCTGCGATACACTTTCTAGACCCTGAAAAAACGTTTGAAAATACCGTTGATAGTTTGCGCGATTTTATCATCGCACTCGACAAAGAAAAGGCCGACCATCTCCGCTACAAAGTAGAAGGCGACATGGTAAAGATATTTATCACGCCATATCGCACGACCATCACTGATGCTGATCTGGATTTCAGCCAAGGTGATTATAACGTTGAGTTAGTCGTGGCGATCAATGTGAAGTCTGAAGCCGATCTAGACAAGGCGCTAGCTGCTCATGGCAAGATTCTTCACGACGCAACAGTCGCGTCGATAAGCTTAGCCAGCGAAAAGAGCGAACTAGGTAGCATTGCCTGGATCGATGGCACGGCTAGCTGTTATAGCGAGATGATAGTGGCCATCAGTGATGCTATGAAGGATACAAAGAATCTAGTTGACGAACAGATTTCCACGGCGCTACTGACAGGCATCGTCGCAGCCACGGAACGATTTAGCAACAACAAGACTTCTTCACGTATCATGACTATGGCCGCTCAGTTGATGTCGACAGGTGCCAACCAGCAGCTTATCGCGACTCAGCTCGAGGAAGCCGAGGTTATCAGCGAGACCGTAGACAAGAAACCATCCAATTCTGATGGAACTACTGACCTCAGTGAAGATCAACCTACGAAGGTCGGCAAGCCAGTCGAACCAGTCGAACAGCCAGCTGATGATGTAGCCGAAGGTGCACTAGCGATCTCTCACGAGAAAAAAGGTGACTTAGAGGCCGTATCAGAAGAAACTCGCAGGGAAGACCAACAGGCTGCTGCAGATGAGGCTAGCCGTCAGTTGGCGAATGAAACAATTGATCCAGAAGCTGAGCTAACTAAACATCTCGAGACGACTCAGCCCGCTCCGATCACGGATATCGATGAGCCGAGTCTCGGTGGCACCCTCAACGCTACGACAGAAAAAGCTGCCGAGGACAAAAAGAGGGAGATCGCAAAGGATCAAAATCGTACTATCCTGAGCCACAGTGGCACGACATACATAGATGATGAACCGACTTTTCAAGCGCCACTCAACGCCGTTAGCGACGAGACCCAGGCCGAACCAGAAGTAAAAGACATCTTTGCCGAAGCTCCCGTCGAAGAAACAACTGCGCCAGATTTGAAATTGCCTCCGCTTCCTCCTTTGCCTCCGTTGGCTCCTGCGCCAGTGCTCGGTCCAGTGCCTGCACCTGATCCCAAATCTGAACCTGAAGAGCCACAATCAACAGCGCCTACTCGAGAGGACATTGATCGTCAGAATCGTGATCAACATGACGAAGCGCGCGCAGGTGTGCATGCTGCATTTGAATCGTCTACTGAGCCCAAGTTAGCCCCTGATTTCTCGGTGGCTCCTGAGCCACAATCTGACTTAGCGTCCCTGCCGCCACTACCTAGCATTCCAGCTCCTGCACCAGCCCCTGTTGTGCCTTTGCAGCCTGGTCAGCTGCCTCCGCTACCTGATTTCGCAACTTTGCCGCCACTACCACCATTACCTGGCGCACCGGTAGCTTCGAGCGCACCTAGCGATGACGCGCAGGTCGTCGCACCGGCCGAACCCGAACCATTCGATCCTGGTCAATTCCAGATACCAACTAAATAATTTTAGAGACGGCTGGTTTAGTGGTATATGTAGGATCTATGGTTTAGAATAAGCATAAGGCTTATTTATGCAACCCGAAAAAACACGAAACGTCATTATTAGTTTTCGACTAGAACACCTATTTGGATGGGTTATTATTGTTTTGCTGTGTGTCGTGCCAGTGATAGTCTGGTGGCGTCTGCATCCAGTCGGTGCCTTTAACGGCCTGGCCGAAAGTGGTCTAAATATCGGCCGACTGACCGGACTGGTTGGCGCAGTACTCTACGCTCTCAATCTAGTTCTTGCTACACGTCTGCGTTTTCTAGAAAATATGTTTGGCGGTTTGAATCGTGTATATATAGCGCATCATGTACTCGGTGGGCTAGCACTGGTTTTTTTGTTGTTCCATCCGCTAGCTCTGGCGGTCGGTTTGATCCCTGATGGCATGAAACAAGCCGCGTTATCTCTGTTGCCAAATGGCCTGATGCCGATAAATGCATTATTTGATGTTGGCAGTGACATGCACGTGGCTGTTTTGCAGCAATGGGCGATCACATTTGGCATTGTTGCATTTTGGGGGATGGTGTTGCTACTACTCGTAACATTTTTTATCAAATTGCCTTATAGTCTGTGGCTGTTAACTCACAAGTTCCTAGGCGTGGCATTTTTGATATCGGGATTCCATATTTTGTTTATTACGAGCGACACTTCTGAAGATATATTTTTGAAATATTATATGCTTTCGATCGTGGCGATAGGGTTAATGGCGTACGTCTACAAGACGCTGCTCGGCAATGTCGTCATAAGAAAATACCAGTATACTATCGATTCAATAGGTAAATTGGCCGGTGGAGTTGTTCAGATCGGCCTGAAACCACTAGTTGGTTCACTCAGTTTTAAACCTGGGCAGTTTGTGTTTGCTCGGCTACGAACCAATGATGGCAAATCAGGAGAGTGGCATCCATTCTCTATCAGCTCGGCTCCTTCCGACGGAACTCTTCAGCTCAGTATTAAGGGCCTAGGTGATTATACTAATAAATTAGTCTATCTCGAGCCGGGAATGCAAATGGATCTAGAGGGTGCATACGGGCGCTTTTCTTATACGAATTACGCTAGCCGTGATCAGATATGGATAGCTGGCGGCATCGGCATAACGCCATTTCTATCTATGATGAAAGATTTGCCGTCAGAAGGCTATCGAGTGCATCTATTTTATTCAGTAAAGAGCGAGAGTGAGATGATCGACTGGCCTCTGATGTATCAGACGATGTATGCCAAGCCGGAATCGCTACGTGTTGTGCCATATGTGGTTGATAAACAGCCCAAACTACTCGACGTTGACTATATCGAACAGGTGAGTGGTGAACTCCAGGCTAAAGATTTTTATCTGTGTGGGCCACCTGCTATGATGAGTGCGCTAAAGCGACAACTAAAGGCAAAGGGAGTGCCAGGCGTGAATATACATAGCGAAGAATTTGCTATGTCCTAGACGACTATGTGGTTAAAAAAGTTAGTTGCGGTATGTGTTATAACGGTATTTATCGCTATGAATGCCATTGTTATTATGGGGGCTATCGAAAAGGCACCCGCAAAAGATGGCGAGGGCACATCGCCTGATACGTCAGGCCCTGTTGCTGCTCCGCCATCGATCAAGTTGACTATTCTGCCTGGTACTGTAAAACTTGGCTCATATGCTGTTATATCATGGAGCGCGGCAGGGGACGCAAAGAGCTGCGACGCTAGCGGTGATTGGTCTGGCAGCAAGACCACAGCCGGTCGTGAAAGCACGGGCCGGACTACAGCAGCGGGCGTCTACACTTATACATTAAAATGCATCGGCGATAGCGGTCAGAGCGAAGCCTCGGCAAGCCTGATTGTCGAGTAGTATCTGTGATAATATAAACATAATCGATATATGCCATACAAACCAATCATCATAAAACTCCCGAAATTTGGACGATCAGAGCGATCGGATCAACCGCCTAACCCGCGGTTTGGTAAAAAATGGGTTGATATTATGACCTTTGTCGCTGCGACGGCCACCGTTATTAGTGCTGTTACATTTACGGCGTATAGTTTATTGGCTGTTTTCCCTGAGATCGGGGTGCGGTATGGCCTGTCAAGTAGCAGTGAGGATATTTCTCAGTTCGAGGCTGCGCCTGGCTCCCAGGGCGACATCCCATCTGGCACTATCGGAAAAAACGCCCCAACAGTCCAGTTGATCTCTAGCACATCGGCCGCTGCTGTCGGTGATAGTATAGAGCTAAAATGGCAAGCCAGTCGAGATCCGTCGTCTTGCGTAGCAAGCGATGATTGGACTGGTACAAAGAGCCCATCAGGCAGTCAGGATATAAAACTCGACACTGGAAAGAGTTATTTGTTTACTTTGACATGCAAGACGGACACCGGTACTGGTTTTGCGGCCGTTAGCGTTGATGTCAAATCAATAACTGGAAGTGGTGATGCGGACAAGCGTCCTCATGTGGTGTTGACGTCGAGTAGTAGTAAGTTATCCGTTGGGGACAAGGCGACTCTAAACTGGGATGCTAGCAATAGCCCCACTAGTTGTACTGCCAGTGGCAGTTGGTCTGGCGCCAAGGACGCAAAGGGCAATCAATATACAGATGTATTTACTAGCTCTGGAACAAAGGTCTATGGCCTGGAATGTACTAATGATTATGGCTCAGAGAAGGCAGAGGTGTCGATTGATGTCAGCGCCAAATCAACTACAACCGTGAGTGTACCGAAAGTTTCGCTGAGTATATCCTCGGGCACGATAACTGCCGGTTCGGCCGCGACTATCACTTGGTCGGCAACCAACAGTCCTACGAGCTGCAAGGCTAGCGGTAGCTGGTCAGGCTCAAAAGCATCTAATGGTTCACAGAGTACTGGCGCGATGGGTTCGGCTGGTACATATAGCTTTGCCTTGAGTTGTTCAAATGCTAGCGGGTCAGGATCTGCCAGTGTTAGCCTGACTGTAAATGCCGCGCCGGTAGTCATTTATTGTGGCGGCAAGACGCCGTGTTATGGTCGCTCAGATCTCGCGGCACACGGCTCGGTTAACAACTGCTGGGGCTGGAACAAAGATTGGGTGATAAATATTACCAGCTACCAGCCGAATCACGCAGCATCAAAGAGTTCGTCTGCGACGTCCGACTTGGCTAGTGCTTCAACTACGTGCAACCATGACATAGCAGCCGTTCTGGCTGGCAGCGCTGCCATACCTGGCTATAAAACTAGTGGCGGTTCAACGAAACATTCCCATAAATCCGCTACCAAAGACAATACGTCTACTAGTAGAATGACTTCCTACAGAGTCGGATATTATGACGCCAATAAGCCATAGGAGGAATATGACAAAGCACCATATAAACACGAACATAGAACGAGACATGGCCGAAAAGTCGGCTGATACACGGAAAGCACGTAACCGATTTCACGACTTCCGTCATCATAACCGCTTGCTCTCATTTGTCGTTATCTTGGCTGTAGTTGCGGTAGTAGTGATCAATGCGCTGTTTGTGGTGAGTTTAGTTATGCAAGCATCTAGCTCTCAAGTATCTCGTGAATATCCGACGGTAGTAAAGTCGCTAGAAACGATCAATAGTCCGGTTGTAGCAGCTAGAGTGAGCGACGTGACTACAAATAGTACTGCCGACCTTGCCTTTTCTATCCCAACTGATGAGACTATGCTAATCATGAAGATAAAGATTACAAACAATACCGACACAACACAGCATCTCATACCTGTTAGTCAATTTTACGTTCGATCTTCCGAGGGTGACCATAGTCCACTACATGTTAGTAGTTACGTCTCCGAACCTCTGAGCTCTCAGGATCTTGCTGCTGGTGCTTCGGCCGAAGGGCAGATCAGCTTTGCGATCCGCAAGACTATAGAGCGGCCACTACTATATGTTGACACGGGCTGGAATGACGCAACTCCACTCGTCATAGACGTCTTGCATTAACAGTGTTCTGAGCCGGTGTTATACTGTCACTTATGTCTGATGGAATTATATTGATCGATAAACCGGCTGGTATGACCAGTTTTGGTGTTGTGGCGCGCCTAAAACGTGTTTTAAAAGAACAGGCAGGCAAAAAAATCAAAGTTGGACATACTGGAACCTTAGACCCGTTTGCAACCGGTCTAATGATCATCGTGACGGGTAACGAATGCAAGAACGCTCAAAACTATAGCAAGTTAGACAAAGTTTACGAGGCAACAATTGTTTTAGGGCAGACTAGTACGACTGCAGATCCGGAGGGTGAGATTGCGGAATATGGGGGGGAGGAAGATGGAAGATGGCAAATGGAAGATGGCAAATTGCTATATTCCAATAGCTATATTCCAATAGCCAAAACTTTGGAGCATCCGACTGTCGATTCGGTACAGACTATACTCCAAAGTTTTACCGGTGAGATCGAGCAGACACCACCGATCTATAGTGCTATAAAAATCAATGGTCAGCGAGCGTATAAACTGGCGCGTAGGGGCGAGGAGGTTGAGATGCCGAGTCGTAAGGTCACGATTTATTCGCTTGAAATGATCGATTATTCTTGGCCAGAGCTAAAGATCCGGACTCATGTTAGTAGTGGAACCTATATCCGCACCCTGGCCGAGGATATCGGGAAAGTTTTAGGTGTTGGCGCTTATTGCCGCGAACTACGACGTACAAAAATAGCCGACTGGTCAGTCGACGATGCAAAGAGTCTGTCTGATTTCGGTATAAGTGACTAAAAAAGCAATGAGCCCGCTCCCGAAGGAGCGGAGCTCAGAACTTCGGGGCGGGCTAGAGGGTCATCGATTGGCAAAACGAATCGACGCGTCGATGATCAAGTAGCCATCTGTAACTACAACTTCGTAGGGCGGCCAACTATCGTCTGTAGGTAGATGTTGAACCAGCATCTCAGCGAACTGGGCGTACACGTTTCTCTTCAACTCTGCAGTTTGCTTGATGAAGTCAGCTTTACCTCCGGCATCCAGGAACCTCTGTAGGTACGTTGCGACGTCCTCGCTACCTAAAGCTATCTTTCCGCGCAACCACTCGCCTAGAGTCTCGGGCCTGAATGAACCGTAATTATTCTCGCCCCAATGTTGCGGAGGGCCGACAAGCATCGATCCAAATTCTTTTTTCTTCTCGTCGACGTAGGTCGCTTGAAAGCCTCGGATCTTGAGGTCTATTTCTTGAACGATCGTCTCCAGCATCTTGGCTGCCTCTAGGCCCCTGCGTGAGTCTTCGAGCGCTTGTTGCGCTGCCTTCAGCTCATTCATGAGTTTGGCCACCTTTGCTG
>JBARQK010000067.1:0-2717 GCA_049643705.1 Saccharimonadaceae bacterium (SeqCode)
ATTTTTATCTGTGGGCGCTATGAGGGCGTTGACGAGCGGATTTTAGAACTAGTCGATGCGCAGATCAGTGTCGGTGATTATGTGTTGACTGGCGGAGAGCTGCCAGCAATGACGATAGTCGATAGTATCGTCCGACTATTGCCGGGCGTGCTAGGTGGAGAAAAAAGTGCCGAGATCGAGAGCTTTAGTGACGGCGAGACCCTAGAGTTTCCGCAATACACACGCCCCGAGGTGTTTAATAGTCTAAGAGTGCCGGAGGTGCTCGTAAGTGGCAATCATGGGTTGATAGCAAAGTGGCGAACAGAGAAAAGCCAGAAGGCGGAATAAAAGAAAGTGCCCTCCGCTCGTGAGCGAAGGGCAGTAGCTCGCCCGAGCGCTAGAAGCGCGATTTTCGGGCGAATAGGTGGTCGAACTTCGGAGTCGGCGCGAACGGCGCCGAGATGAGTTTGATGAAGGCCTCCCAGGCCTCGGCTGTTGCGGGTACCAACATACTGCCTCCTTCGCTCCTCCATTCCGTTTTGAATCAGGACACCCCATACTAGACAATAGACACTATGAAGAAAGCATCGAAAGTAACAGATGCCGAGCGTTGCGAGATCGACATCTTGCACAGCAAGGGCTATTCTGCTCGTTCCATCGCAAAAGCTTTGGGGCGTAGCCCCAATACTATTGCCGATGAGCTAAAACGTAATAGCTACCAAGATGGGAGATATGTCGCTGCTCGAGCAAAGCAGAAAGCCTATGTCAGACGCAAATACGCCAAGTACCAAGGCAAGAAGATTCAGGAGGATGACGAGCTTCGCTCGTTCATCGTGCGCAAGCTTTCTGAGAAGTGGAATCCTGATGAGATAGCGGGCTATCTCAAAAACAACCCGAATGTCGGTCTGTACGCCAGCAAGACTGCCATTTACGAATGGCTCCATAGCGAATGGGGTCAACAGTACTGTCCGCTCCTGTACTCAAAGCGCTACCGATGCAAGCCACGGAAGCAAAACAAAAGCGACCGCGTTATGATCCCTGACCGAACCTCCATAACAGAGCGGCCACTGGCCGCTCTGGGTAGAATCGAACCAGGCCACTGTGAATATGACAGTGTCGTCAGTAGTAGACGTTCCGGCAGTACTGCCGCGCTCGCTGTACTTGTCGAACGGTCGTCTCGACTCGTACGAGCCAGGCTCGTGCCAAACCTGAAGCCGGAGCCGTATGCGAAAACCATAATAGAGCTAGCCAACGATTTACACACTTGTAGCCTGACAACCGACAACGGCATCGAGAACAAACAGCACATACTTGTCACGAAGAAGACGGGCACGCCCGTCTTCTTCACCGACCCGTATAGCTCATGGCAAAAAGGTTCTGTCGAGAATGCCAACCGAATGCTACGGCGTTACTTTCCGAAAGGCACTGACTTTGCTAAAGTAAACGAAACGGATGTTGTCTATGCGCTGCGCTGCATAAACAACAAGCCGAGGAAAATCCTCGGCTACAAAAGCTCATTACAAGTTGCGAAAGAGAAAGGACTAATTCTAGAAGGGGTGTCCTGATTCGGGGGTGAATTCAGGTTAGCCTGATTAAGATATATATGCAATAGTTTGCGTTTTTACGCCATAGATCTATAATTAGATCATGGAGCGTATCGCCGAGCTGTTGCCTAACGCCACTACCAGGCATGTAGTGCGTAAGCATGCGATACTGCTGTATCAGGGCGAGGTCCCTAGGCAGGCTTTTATCATCTCGAAGGGATCGTTTCGTGTATATCGCATAGGCAATTCTGGCGATGAGCAGGTTGCTGGTTTCAAGTTGGCGGGAGATTTATTTCCGGAGTGTTGGGTCTATGGAAAAACTACTTGCACTATGTATTATTATGAGGCGCTCGAAGATTCCGAGGTATTAACTATTGAACGAGAGGTTTTGCTAGATCTGCTAGAGAAGCAACCACAACTTCGGCGCGATTTATTTGACCGTATGGTAGAAAACTACACCGGTCTGATGTTACAAGTTGCTGCGCTAGAGCAAACGCATGCCTCTGACAAGCTGCTACTGATGCTTTACTATCTAGTATTTCGTTTTGGCAAGGAGATAAGACCTGGCGAGTATCGAATCAATCTGCACTTGACTCACTCACTCCTCGCTGGCTTGACTGGAGTTTCACGAGAGACTATATCCAAGGAGCTCGGGCGTCTAAAGCGCAAGGAGATCGTTCGCTATGATCAAAAAGAACTTATCGTTTATAAAGACACCTTGCGAAAGAAAATCGGCGACGATAGTTTTTCGGATATCCACTAGACTAGTTCTTTAAACTAGTTTCAACGATCTGGAGTATCTCCCTAGGAGAAGCCCATGCTTTCAGGATATAGCGGGATGCACCGAGGCGGTAAGCCTCATTAATCTCTTTTTGCATGTCATAGTTGCTAAATATGATTACTTTAACATCGGGATGCTTTGTTTTCAGCTGGTATTCTGATAAAAACTGTACACCGTCCATCTCCGGCATACGCAAGTCAAGTAGTATGAGATCAGGCTCGACCTTTTTCGTAATCTTTAAAGCCTCAGCTCCATTACTGGCGCGTATTACTGTATACCCTGCTCCGCCCAATAGAGTTTCATAGACATCAGCTAGAGTCGGTTCGTCCTCGACGATTAGTATAATCTTTGCCATATTGCTTTTGAGTATACCGTATTATATGAGTAAAGTCTGTGAGAATGTTCACATGCCA
>JBARQK010000068.1:0-6674 GCA_049643705.1 Saccharimonadaceae bacterium (SeqCode)
ACAACTGTAGGACCGTCGTGAATAAACGCATAACGTCCGTCACTAGATATAGCCGCAGCAACCGGGTTATAGATATCACCACCATACCAGGCACCTGGAAAACGACCGATCTCGGTTACTCTACCACTCTCGAAATCAATCTTCACATAGCCCTTATAAGAAATCCAGGCTATCATAAAACGACCGTTAGGCGAGAAGGCCGTGCTATACGCTGCCATATTTACGACGCGACCATCATAATCATATTCGAGCCACTTTTTTGCCTTGGCATCGTTCAGGACATACTGATCGACATATCCGCTGCCGTCTATTGATTCAGCGCGCAGATCAGTCAGAGCGTTCTCAATTGTCGTGATCGTAGCGTAGGCGTAATTACCGGTATAGCTCATATAAACTAACCTGTTCGTACCTGGCATCAACCGTAGCCTCTCATTTTCCGATGCGCCGACTATAACTCTATAGTATTTATCCGACCTTGCTTTTATCGCCCAGCGTCGATTACCGTTACTACCGGAAAAGACTGCCAGCGACACGTCTTTGCCTTCTGTAATGCAACCCTTGTAGTTATGCGTTCGTTGATTTTTGTATACATCCTTATCCAGACCAGAAACGACAGCGGGCACCGTCTGCTCATCACACTCACGAGCCATATCATCAAAAGAAGCGGGCTCGGCTGTAACCGACCTAGGGTTCATCCAGGTGCGGGGCTCGGCGGCTTTGATGCTGACTACACCGAACCAAATAGACGTTGCGAGGGCCATGGTTAACACAACGGTCTTTATGCCGGCTTTTGCCGCAATATACCGCTTTCGCCTTATAGCCAGCATTATATTATCCTTCGCATCAGATTGTACTCAGATTAGCATGGTGATTATAGGGGTGTAAATAGGAAAATTAATATTTTTTCGACTAAACCATAGTCTCGCCGCTTGCTGCATCAAACTTGCATAAAACCTATATATAATAAACAATAGCAGTATGCCTATATATATAGTGAGTAGAGTTGGCTGGGTGTCTTTCTGTCTGCTGTTCGTTATACTTGCGGCGCCAAATGTATATGCCGAGCTAGAGTCGCCTAGCTATCGTTTCGACGAAAGCAACATCGGCACAGGGAGTATCAACGATTCGAGCTCGAGCAGCTACCAGATCGAATCAGCGACTGGTGCACTCGGCATTGGCAATTCATCATCTAGTAGCTACCAGGTCGAGGCCGGCACAAAGACTACGCCCGACCCGACACTGACATTTGCTATAACCAGCTCTAGCGCCAACTTTGGTATATTTAGCCCTTCGGCCGCGTCAACGGCTACGGCTAGTTTCTCCGTCATCAACTACACTAGCTTTGGCTACATCGTCCAGATCGAAGGCGCTGCACCGACCAATGGCAACCACACCTTACCGGGTATGGCCACGACTGGGGTGTCACAGCCCGGCATCGAGCAGTTCGGCATAAACCTAGTAGCCAACACCTCACCTATATCATTCGGCAACAACCTCGACAATGGTCAATTCGGATTTGGCCAAGTAGCCGGCGACTACAGCACCCCTAACGAGTTTCGTTACGTTAACGGTGAAACGATAGCCCTGGCGCCAAAGACATCGGGCAAGACTATATATACTATCAGTTACGTCGTCAACGTAGCGAGCCTGACGCCAGGCGGGACTTACACTAGTGGCCAAACGCTCATCGTTGTAGGCACATACTAGTACAAATAGCTATCCACAACTATAAAAATGTTGCTCCATATCGTTGACAACATATAGTGCTCGTGCTATTCTTCACTTAAACCACCTAAAAAATAAAAAGAGAACAAAATATGAAAACACCACGTAAATCGCTTCTCGGGCTCCTAGCTGTCGCCGTACTGGTCACTAGCTCATTTGCCCAAATCTTTCTACTAACCTCTAACGCCTCGGCGGGTCAGATAACCCTCCGTAGCTTAACGTTACAGGCTGGTGCGACAGATGGTGGTTCAGAGTCCGGTGGTGTGGTGAACCATCTCTTTAACTTTACCGTTCCGAGCGCTGGTAACGCCAGCACTGGATCAATCAAGTTCGAATACTGCGAACTGGCTGCCGGAACCTGCGACGTGCCTGACAACATGGTCACCACCAGCGCAACTCTGGGTTCAGAGAACGGTGCGACTGGGTTTAGCATGGTTAACACCACCAACGGCGCGCCTTACCTAACTCGTACTGCAGCAGCGATTAACGCCAATACAGTTCTGACCTACCAGCTAGCCTCAGTAACTAACCCTAGCTACGGCGCAACTGTTCCTGACACTAACAAAACTTTCTTTGTCCGCATATCTACCTACGCTAGTACCGACACGACAGGTAGCCCTATCGACACCGGTGTTGTAACTGCCAGCCTGGCCGAGCCGATCATACTCGACGGCATCATGCCTGAGTCACTAGTCTTTTGTACAGGTGAAACGATCGGCCTAACGGTAGGCGTCCCAGACTGTGCAACTGCTACGAACGGTACTATCAGTTTCAACCAGCTATTCTCGCCAACCGATACCGCAACGGCATCGTCACAGATGGCAGCCAGTACAAACGCCGGAAGCGGTTACGTTATCAGCGTGAATGGGGCAACGTTAACATCAGGCCCCAATACAGTAACAGCCATGGGCGCAGCAGCCCTAGGCGTCCGAGGTACATCACAGTTCGGACTCAACCTAAAGGCTAACACGACGACTACATCAACACCTGCCGTAGGTATAGAAGTCGCACCTGCAGCCAATGCCACTAACTACCGAGGCCAAGCAGCAACCAACTATGATACCGTCGATAACTTTAAATTCACATCTGGTGACACCGTAGCGAACAGCTACAAAGGTGGAGCCGGTGGTACCGACGCCCAGATCTTTACGGTCACCTACATCGTCAACGTCCCAGGTAGTCAGCCTGCCGGTACCTACACGACTACCCTTACATACATTTGCACACCTACATTCTAAAAGTTTTCCCCACCGTCAATCTTATCGAATAAATCGTTGACGGTGAATTAAAGCTTATGTTACACTCACATGTATGAGAAGAGTGAGAAGTGGAGCAATTCTGTTATGTGCTGTCTTGGTATTTGCGACTATTAGTGCAGCCTTCAAGGCTGAGAGTGCACTAGCCGCACAGATTACCCCGAGAACACTTACCCTTGTAGCTGGTGCAACAGACGGTGGATCAAAGGCTGGCGGAGTCGTCAACCACTCATTTACCTTTACGGTACCCAACGCCGGTAACGCCAACATCGGATCAATCAAATTTCTATATTGCACAACTGCCGCTGGTTCGTGTACTATGCCGACCGGCCTAGTGACAACGAACTCTACCCTCGGATCAGAGAGTGGCGCAACTGGATTTGCGATAGACACAGCCGATGTTAACGGCAGTCCATATCTAACACGTACGGCTGCAGCCGTTACCGCAGGAACATCGCTCACCTATCAGTTAAATACCATAACTAACCCTACGGATAACAACGAATCATTCTTTGTTCGTATATCTACCTACACTTCTACGGACACGACTGGTTCGCCTACTGATGCCGGCACAGTTACAGCCAGCACTGCCGAAGCCATCGTCCTAACCGGTATCATGCCAGAGTCTATCATATTCTGTACCGGCGCAACTGTTCCAAACATTGCTGATGTGCCTGACTGTGCCAATGCTACTGCTGGAACTATCAGCTTTAACCAACTATTCTCTCCTTCGGATACTGCGACAGCAACATCCCAGATGGCGGCCAGTACGAACGCACCGACTGGTTATGTCATAGCTGTTCACGGAACGACCATGACATCTGGTGCAAATACTATACCTGCCATGGCGTCTGCTACGGGCAGCGTGATAGGCACCGGTCAATTCGGACTCAACCTAGTTGATAACGCTACCCCGAATATCGGCGCTAACATATCATTGACATCAAACGGCACTGACCTCAAAGGTTCGGCGTCTGCTGGATATAACACTGCAGACGTATATAAATTTGTTAGTGGAGATACAGTCGCAAACAGCACAAACGGGGGCGCTGGACCTACTAACGGACAGATATATACCGCCTCGTACATCGTAAATGTTGCTGGTAATCAGTTAGCTGGCACATACACCACGACTCTAACATACATCTGTACAGCGACCTTCTAGCCCATGAATAAACTAAGACTCATTACCACCGCAGTCACACTACTAGCTATATGTGTCAACATGATTGCGCCGATTGCGAATGCTGTTGCTGAAGCTCCTGGCCAAGCGCTCGAGATATCACCTACCGTGCTAAATCTTACTGCTGATCCAGGCGAAAATATTGAAGCAAAAATCAATCTCCGTGATATCATCGATAAATCTGTTGTAGTATCTAGCCAGTTAAATGACTTCACCGCCAAAGGCGATGACGGTACGCCCGAGCTATTGTTAGACGAAGGTCAGTCAAGTCCTTACGCCCTAAAGCAATGGATTGACCCGATCCCAGAGGTTACATTAAAGCCAAAGCAAGTCCAGTCTGTACCTGTGACAATTCGAGTACCGACAAATGCCGCACCAGGCGGCTACTATGCCGTAGTCCGCTACACTACTAGGGCACCCGAGATAAAGGACACCGGCGTGGCGCTATCACTTAGCCTGGGAACGTTGATATTCCTACGCGTTAACGGTGATGCCAAAGAAGAACTGGCGATAGAGAACTTTTATACTAGCAAGGACGCTTCCAGTGGCTGGTTATTTGAAGCAGCGCCAGTAGACTTTTCGGCAGTATTCAAGAACTCAGGTAATGTACACGAGCAACCAACCGGACAGATAGTAGTAACCGACATGTTCAACAACAAGGTCGCAACTGTTAATGTTAACCTTCAGCTTAATAATATTCTTCCTGGAAGCACTCGTAAATTCACTCAAGCACTCGATAGCGCAGTTATCGGCGACAAGATACTGTTCGGACAGTATAAAGCCGAAATGAAGGTTACTTACGGTGCTAGCGGCCAGACCTTGACTTCAAATCTGTCATTCTGGGTAATACCTTGGCGCACCATCATTATCGTGATTACTCTGCTAGTATCTGCCTTCTTTGCCATCCGTTACGGATTACGCCGTTACAACGATAGGATCATCAGCCGATCCCGTGGCCGCCGACGACGTCGCTAGTCCAGGCATATAGATCATGTTATAGTATTGCTAATGGTTAAACACAAAAAGATTGTTTCGCATCAACACACTGGCAAGCTACGACCCCATGAGTATACATCTTATGCGTCGCTCGCAGCATTGCTAGTAGTCGTCGGTCTAATGTTAGGCTTTTACTCGACGTCGGCAAGCCCAGGCCCACAGGCAGGTTCGATAGGTATGTCTGGTGTAGTGCCAGGCAAAGCACCGGCAACAGCAGCAACCATCGCCAAACCGCTAAATAACCAGCGTTTTACAACTACGCCTATCGAGGTTAGCGGCACGTGTCCAGAGAATACCCTAGTTGAGATATTTAAAAATGATATATTCGCCGGCTCTACACCATGTAGTGATACTGGAACATATTTAATAGAAATCGACCCCCTATACGGTCAAAATACACTGATAGCGAGGGTCTATGACTCCCTGAACCAACCAGGGCCTGATTCGGCGGCCGTAACGATATTTTATGATGTACTACCTGCTCAGTCAGGGTCGATCAAGTCACTCGACTTTGGCGGCGCACAGCTACTACTCAATACTGATGCGGTTTTTCGCGGCGTCTTTCCCGACAAAGAAATGAACATGCCTATTGATATCCTCGGAGGTACCGCGCCATACGCTGTCAACATCCAGTGGGGAGACTCAAATAACAAGATCATCTCACGTAGCGACAACGTCAGCTTCCGAGCGACTCATGCCTACACAAAACCGGGCATTTACCAGGTAAGTCTACAAGGAACAGATGCGGAAGGTCGCGTCGCCTTCCTGACGGTCGCAGCGATCGTCAATGGACAACCAGATCCCGCTATTGCCAGTACAGCCACGCCAAATACTCCGCAGCTATTGGCACTTTGGCCGCTCTATGCCGCAATGGTGGCCGTTGTGATTAGCTTTTGGCTCGGTGAACGCCGTGAAATGAAAGTCCTAAAGTCACACGGCCTGATCGTAAACCAGCACTAGATTTTGATAAATATACTTGCAAAAGTACCTCATATCGTTTATGCTTGATATCAGATAAGAAGTTTGTGTGAGACAAATAGCTTTTATCAGCAAAAAATAACAAAAAGCAAAAAAATGAAAATAAACACTTTTCGCGCGCGCCGTAGATTTTTGATTTACGCCCTATCTTTGGGCGTGTTTGCTTTTGTCGGCTTTTACGCCTCACTAAACAAACCTGCCATGGCCGTTGCTGGCATCAACCCACAGCTTAATTTCCAGGGCCGACTCCTGAATGCTCAAGGCGCAACCGTACCCGATGGTTACTATAACGTCCAGTTCAAGATCTACCAGGACGGTGATGGCCAATCAGTTGGCAACACTACTGGCAGCCCGGCCGGATCTCTCAAATGGACCGAGAACCGACTCAACGCTAACAGCAATGGTGTTCAGGTACGCAATGGCTTTATGTCAGTCGATCTAGGCTCCGTTACGGCATTTGGCAGCAGCATCGACTGGAACCAGAGCGTACTATGGCTCAGCATGAACATCGGTAGCACCAACGGTAGCTGTACACC
>JBARQK010000069.1:0-8325 GCA_049643705.1 Saccharimonadaceae bacterium (SeqCode)
GTTGGTAGTTATAACCCACACACAAAACAGGCTAACATCCAGGTTGAACTAGCTCAGAAATACCTAGATAACGGCGCTCAGCCATCACCACGTGTTGTCAAGCTACTGGCTGACGCAGGTGTTAAACTGCCAAAATGGGTTGTCAAATCAACGACTGACAAATCAAAAGCTATCCGTAACCCAGATAAACTACGCAAAAACCAGCCAAAAGAAGAAGTAGTCGATGCGCCAGTCGCAGAAGTTGCTGCCGAAATCACCGAAGAAGCTGCCGAAGAATAAATCAAACTAGATTTTACAGGATCCTGCCCCTAAACCGGGCGGGATCTTTTCGTTTAGTGTGGGGGCGATGTGCGCTATGGTTGGAGACAAAGCTTGTGCTACAATAAACTTGCGATATCATTACTAAAGACGGAGGAAATATGTCGACCATTGACCAGCAATTTGTAGAGTATGTCGTTAAATCACTCGTGGGCTATCCTGATGACGTTATCGTCGACCGTATTATCGATGAAAAAGGTGTTTTGTTGACACTGACCGTTAATCCGGAGGACCTCGGCCGAGTTATCGGTCGTCGTGGTGCGACTGCACAGAGTTTACGCACGCTACTACGTGCATTAGGCACGAAAAATAGCGCACGTTACAACCTAAAGATTGTCAACAATGACGAAGAAGGTGAGTTCCGTTCGCCAGAATCTAGCGCTCCTACTAGCAGTTCTGACGACACCGATGTCGTCACGAGTGAAGAGCCTGTGCAAAACACAACAGATGAGCCTGTGGAAAAGCCAGCTCCAGAATCGTCTCTCGCCAAAAAAACACGCGCAGAGCTTGCGGAACTCGACGATCTCGATATATAATCATAGACAGTTCAAAAGAACTGCGAGATTTGTCCGTACGACTTTCCATGGAAAGTACCGGCGGAAGTGCTCATGCGAGCAAACCCAATAGGTTTGAGAGCCTTATATGCCAAATAACCCCGTCATCTGACAGGGTTATTTGTTTTTTGTCTAGAAATTGAATCCCCCAGAACCCGGGGCAGACATTGAACCGCGAGTGGGTTACTGTCTGGGGGATTCTGGGGGTGTGGGGCTACTTGGACTTGGGCCTCTTGGATCTGGGGGCGGTCGCCACCAAAATGGTAAACGCCACCAGGAAACCGATGCCGACGATGGTTGTAATAATCTGCTTCGCCGTCTCAAAAGGGAGCTCGAGGAGGATCATGCCTAAACCTCGTCTTTCTGGCCGTAGTAGTCGTCAGGGTCGGGGTCCTGGTCGTCAAGCTGATCAACTACCGCGGCCGTGACGCAGAACAGCATCACGAGCGATGCGATCGCTCCAACAATGGCGACTACTTTCTCGATCAATTTGAGAACCTTCATGGTTCTTCCTCTCTGTGGTTGGGCGTAAGATGACTGTAACAGAATAATCCGTATAGTCAACCGTAAGAGTTATTTGCGCGAATGCTCTTGCAAAAACCGATTTACAGCTAATTATTCGGATTTGCCCGAGACGTTCGATTCTGCGACAGTGAAAACAGCAGCAGTGGCCGCAATTGCGATTGTGGTAGCTGATCCGATACCTATGATTGGCGCGATGCCGATCAAGGTATTGAGCCCAACAATGAATGCTCCGACGAGACAATACATAGTCCGTATTGACATTGAATTCTCCGTTTCGTGAGGTACGTGCTGTTTGGACACAGCAAGGACAATAGTATATATGTCATACCTGTACAAAAAAGTCAATGTCTGTTAGGCTGGTAACAGATGAGAAAATTTCAAGTAGTCACACTTTTCCCCGATATGTTTACTGGCGTTTTTGGCGGTTCCATGATGTGGAAGGCGCAAAAAGATGGGATAGTCGAACTCAGCACCATCGATTTGAGGCAGTTTGGCTTAGGGCCACGCAAACAGGTTGACGACACGCCGTACGGTGGTGGCGATGGTATGTTGTTGATGATCGAGCCGCTTTGGAATGCGGTGATGCAAGCCAAAGCTAATGACCCTAGTGCCAAAGTGCTGCTCATGACGCCACGAGGCGAACGCTGGAGGCAAGCACTGGCCCAGGAGTATAGTAATGCGGATCACGGCTATATTTTTATCTGTGGGCGCTATGAGGGCGTTGACGAGCGGATTCTAGAACTAGTTGACGCGCAGGTTAGTGTTGGTGACTATGTATTGACTGGTGGTGAGCTGCCTGCTATGACGATAGTCGATAGTATCGTCCGACTATTGCCGGGTGTGTTAGGTGGAGAAAAAAGTGCCGAGATCGAGAGTTTTAGTGATGGTGAGACCCTAGAGTTTCCTCAGTACACTAGACCAGAGATTTTTCTGGATATGCAAGTTCCCGATGTTTTACTGAGCGGTCATCATGGGGAAATAGCAAAGTGGCGCTCGCAAAACAGTAAAAAAGCTAAGCGATAGAAAATAATTATACAAACTCAGTATCCCGCAAGAAGCGGGATACTGAAAAAGATGTTGTGGTGGATATCGTATAGCGATGATACTTATTTTTGGTGTTTTTGTTTTTGTAACTTCGCTAATAATTAGCATACGATAGGATGGGAGTAAGCGCAAGTACTTTTTCGAAAAAATCATGAGTAATTTAGCGCGTTAACAGTATATACTAGTGTTATGAAGTGGATAACTTTACCTGGATCAACTGTGAAGAATAGATCAAAATATGCTGCTCATCAGGCAATTGCGCTAGCTGCTATCTATATTGTGATGATTGTTGCACAACTGTTCCATTTCGAGAAGGTGCCGGCGATATATAGCGCGTATGGGCTGCCGGGCGAGATAATCGCAAGTCTGGTTGTTGTTATCCAGGTCGCGGCTTTGCCGTTTTTGTTGATGCTCAGGACGAGTCCTCTGATGCGCCATGTTTCCGCAAGTGCCGCATTGCTGGCACCGACGTGGTGGTGGTTGTGGGGTATATGGTTGACATTTAACAATGGATATCAAACAGGTTTATTCGGTTCAATTATCGAGGCGCCAGTTGGTCTGCCTTATGTTTGGGGCACGACATTCCTATTGGTTACTGCTATCATCGTAGCCCGCTCTGTTTTCGTGGCGAAACCACGATTGCAGACGGAAACAACTACTAGCGAGAAACTGGCAGCTGACTAGTCGATGAAGCGTCTCGCGAACTATTCTCAGTATTTTCTACGGAATCCACGTATGGTTGCCGAACTGATCGGCCATAGTTCGATAAAGCGCAGCGATACGGTCTATGACATTGGCGCAGGTAGTGGCGTTATCGCGTCGGCCCTATCTCGTCGCTGCAAAGAGGTCATTGCCGTCGAAGTAGAACCCCGCATGGCAGAAAAATTACGTGACAACATGGCTCGTTACGACAACGTGACTGTTCTAGAAGATGATTTCCTGAGTATGGAATTGCCAGCAGGTCCGTACAAGATATTTGCCAATATACCATTTCATCTCAGTTCACCGATCGTCCGCAAGATTACGGAGTCCGATAATTCTCCGGTTGCTGCTTATCTGATAGTTCAAAAGCAATTCGCAAACAAGCTTTTGCCGGATCACGAAGGCTTCACAGGTCTGCTAGGCATGATGATCGGGCCGTGGTGGGCGGTCCGTATCCGTAAACGCCTACAAAAGACAGATTTCTGGCCGCACCCAGCAGTCGATACGGTTATGATCGAGTTGGTCCGTCGCGATGAGCCATTAGTAAAGTTCGAGGACAGGGAGCGCTATGTTCGGATGGTAGAAGGTTGCTTTTCTGATCCAAAGATATTTGTAAAACTGCCTATCGAAAAGATCGGGCTGACTAGAGAAGTCAAACCTTCTCAGATGAAATTATCCCAGTGGGTCGAAGTATTTCCTTATGGCCCGACTAAGTAGTAGGCTGCAGGCGGAGCACTCGTAGTAGATCGGTGACTGATTCGTGTAGCGTGAATTGTGCGGCGGCTTTGCCTCGTTCTTTAGCGGTAGCTTGGCCTAGCGCGACGGCTTGTTTGATGCCAGTGATCAGTGCTAGTGGACTGCGCGGTT
The DNA here is from genome assembly GCA_049643705.1 of Saccharimonadaceae bacterium (SeqCode). Classification (GTDB taxonomy): domain Bacteria; phylum Patescibacteriota; class Saccharimonadia; order Saccharimonadales; family Saccharimonadaceae; genus JBARQK01. Next base: position 4,011 of record JBARQK010000069.1, read on the forward strand.
CGACTAGCGTCAATAAACCGCAGTTGGTTTCGGGCAGGCCACCGATGTTGCTAGCAACTACCCTACAGCCAGCGTGTTGAGCTTCGATAGAGAGCATGCCGAATGGCTCGGCAAAAACTGATGGCATCAGCAATATATCGCTACGCGCTAACAGACGCGCCATCAGAGAGACGGTCTTTTGGGCCGGGATCAACTTTGCGTAGGGATAATCCTTTAGTAGCCTGTTGATCTCTCGGCCGATCGGAACGTGCAGTCCGGCGACAACGATGCTCATCTTGTAGCCGTTATTCTGCATTTCCTTGTCGTGCATCATTTCTAGTATCGTGTAGATACCTTTTTCGGGGTGGAGGCGTCCAGCGTAGATGATTCGTGAATTTTTGGTGGCTTTCGATCGAGTGACGCTGCCAAATATCGGGTCGGAAAAGGGCAGGACGATATTTATCTTGCTCGACGGCACGTCTAGGTATAATGCCCACTGTTGACCGCTGTATATACTAGTCGCGATCATAGTTTTGTCGGCAACGTGTGCTTGATATTTACTCCGTTCGGATATCCGAGGAATAGAGCAATGCAGGATGATGGCCGCCTTTTGTTTTGTAGTTACAGGATAAGCCTTGTTGACGAAAACAACCTTGCCAGATAGGCTACTGATGTCATCGATATTTTTGAGGGCGACAAATGGAATATCGCGAAAATCTTGTCGGCCATCTTTGTCGCCGTGACCGATAGTAACGACCTGTGCCGCGATACCTCGACGTAAAAGTTCACGGACGTGACCTGCCGTATAAGTTTCTGATCCACCGGTACCAGCTAACATTGCCGCACCGGGAGGCCATACAAATGAAATCATAACACACTCCTTGGTTGTAGGTTGATCATAGACGACCAAGAAAGCTGTGTGCTAAAAAGTGATCTTTAGAAGACTAAGTAAGCTAATTATATCATGAAAGCCACAAAAATCATAGAGTGTCGATGTGTGACAAGATAATCACCAACAACAAAGGTGGTGGGTACGGGGTTATTTCAAATCAAAATGTCGAGTCGTATTTTACGATTTTTTTTGAGATTTGAGCTTTTTCTTTAGCATTCGCTTGCGAGATGCGCTGTGCCAGTTTTTGTGCTTAGCCATGATTATCAGTCCTATCGCTTTATCTAGTATCTAATGATCATATCATGTAGTGACGCTTTTGTGATGAGTGCGGCCAAAGATTGTGCCGTAAAGTCATCTGATGATTGCCAAAACCTGGCTAGGCTTCGGTCTGTTTTGGCCCGTGTGTCAGCAAATAGAATATAGGCAATATTCCAACAGTGTTCAGAATGATCAGGATGATAAACCAGGTATTATCGCTATTTCTGGCTGCGCGCCATAGCGCCAGAGCTTTCCAGGTTAATTCCCATACGATCAATGCTACCATGGCTGCTATCTGCCAAGGCTCTAGCGATAAAGTAGTTACAGGCATTGTAATTCCTCCATTATTCTTTATATCTGGATACATTATATTATTTCTCTGCACCAATATCTGTGATGCAGATCATAAAGGGCTATGTGGAACATCCCCCTTCAGAAAGGTATTCTTATTCGCTCGCCATATACTACAGCAACCCTCCCGAAAGTAATCTAAAATCTTTTTTAGTTTTCCAAGTATCCAATAACTGATCGAAGTTCTCATCAGGCTCGAGCATCAGCCGCGCTAAACCATCAATTTTCGCCAACTGCTCCTCATTCAACGTAGGGAATGTGTCGTAGCACACTATCTTTGGTTGATGGTAGTAGACTATTTCGTTATTCATAAGACAATGAAAGTCATAGAATAGCTCCCAAGCGATTGGCATAAGTCCGCGGAGGTCGGCTGCGTTCCAGTAATACTCTGGATCTGTCGTTCCGCTGCGTACATCTAGCCAGGCACTCGCCGACCAGTCGAACTGTCCGTCGGTCATGTCGTAGGGGTCGAGCTCACCTATGTAGCTGATACTTCCGTCAACGTCTATCGTTATCCATCGTCCTTCAGTATCGCTCCAGTACTGATTGATCCAATGATCGTCACTTTGCTTGGGCTCAAAGTATGGAGCAAAGCCAGAGCGTACCCTTGCTGGTATGCCTTTGGATTTCAAGATAGAGGCAACAAGAATCGAGTCATATCTGCAAGTCAGCACAAGCTTATCTTTAACGTGACGGTCGGACACAAAACCTCGTTCGTCACGTCTGTATAGTTCAGCAAGCATGGCTGCTGCTGTCGTCAGGTTATCGTCTTCCGGTTGACGCCACCAGGGCATCTGAGTCATGTCTCCAAAACGCATATCAGCGTTAGATTTTGTGTTGCCCCATGCTAGTGTTGTCCGGTGGACAAAGTTCTGCCGGACTAACAGCCCAAGCTCACGTATGTCATCAGGCAGAGCTACGAGATGGTCTCTATATAGCCCTGGGTTAGTAAATGCACTGAACGCAAGGTAGTGTTCGCGCTGTTTTTGGGTAAGCTCGCTCATGATGCAATTGTATCACCTAAGAGAGAGGAATAGTAAAGCAACAAATGTTTGAAGGGCTGACGTAGACTAGCTACCAGCGAAGGATTGCCAGCTGCCGTTGTCGTAGAACCATTCACGTTCTGATGCGGTCGGCAGAGTAACGCCGGCAGCTGCGCATACCGTCGCCGATCCAGCGGGCGCACCTGGGTATTCAATCAGCTGGCCACTACTGTTGTATTGATAGTTTTTGCCTGATTTGCTAAATGCGATTATCGCGAATTGAGTCGGGTTAACTGCCGGTACGCGGCAATAAACTAGATTGTAGTATCCGGTGCCATTAAATAGGTGATTACCGTATGATGATTTGCTGATCTTTAGGCCTAGGCTAGCTAGTTGTGCCGCGCCCGCCGGGTATGCGCCAAACTCTGCATTATATAGTTTTACTTTTTTGGCAATGTTCGCTAGGTCGGATTGGATGGCGGTATCATTTGCTCGGTTCTGGACGCCGTTATATGCAACGATAGTGATTGCGGCGAGAATAGCGATAACGACGATCACTATCAGTAGCTCGACTATAGTAAATCCTCGATTTTTATTCTTTACCCACATTGATAATAACAGTATATATTAGTAGCTTGGCGTGGTAAAGCAGTACGATGGTACGTTTGACAAAAGCATATATTATGATACAATGAGAGTATAAGAGGAATCTAAATCATGATTTGGGAATTATTTACGAACTGGAAAAAAACTCGTAGCGACCTAACGAAACTACAGTGGGTTTATGCTGTTTTGTCGACGCTGCTACTGATAGTCGCTGGTCTGATCGGCCTGGTTGATCGAGAGATTGCTTATCGATTGCTAGACGTTGTTTGGCTCGGTTTTTCTGTTTTTGCGAGTAACTTTGTCGTTTCGGCTGTTGTTAGTTCGCTGTTAAAACAAGACAAACAACGAAGCGTTTCATCGCGAAACAAATAATCACTTTTTATGACACAAAGACACCGGCATTGTAGCCGGTGTTTTACTCGATTGGAACGGACGGCATGGCTATGGGTTGCCTTGCTTGCCACAAGCTAAGTATCGGTATTAGAATTGCTTCTCCTTCAGATGGTATGACTCCTCCAGCCAACCTATAAGTTCTTTGTCTAAATCCGTACTTGATTTTAAATCTATACAATTTTTAAAAGAAGATTTGGACAAAGGAACGGTTTGCTTAATTCTCGAGCCGTTAAGCGCCCTATCCAGACTAAATCTTATCTCAAGTCTATCTTTTTTTGGCAATATCGCGAGAAACTCATACTTTCCATATAGGTGAACACAGCAAGGTAATGAAACTATTTCACTTGTGCCAACTTTATCATTTATCTTTTTGAGCAATTCGTCAAAAATACCTTTTGCTAAAACTTTGTTTTTGAAGTGATCGCCAAGGGGTACTATTTGACAGCTATGCACCTGGCCTATTTTCTCAAAAATTCTACCACAATTACGACACTTCCACATAACTTCAGTATAGCTCAAAAGCAAGACGACCGATCAGTCGCCTACAAATCACGGCGCAGCAGGTAGGACCCGAACCAAAATATCGTACATTCAAACCACCTTAGTTGTTCTATGCGACGATACCCTTTATAAATACCAATTAGACCTAAACAACCCCCTACATACCGGGATCCCAAATGGGGACTCAACGGTACGTAGGGGGGTCTCGACTTGTATTGAGCGGGAGATGGAAGTTAGTGCAGTGATTTGGCTATCTCCACGCTTTTCCCTGTACGATGGTGATCGGTACATCCCAGGGAGCTTGATTTGTGATGGGGACTGTGTGTTCACCGTCACTGACGGTGATTGACAT
>JBARQK010000070.1:0-3455 GCA_049643705.1 Saccharimonadaceae bacterium (SeqCode)
GACTACCTCATCAACAGTCAAATCACTTGACGTATCGGTCAAAGCCGGCGCGGCAGAGCTGATCCTGTCGTCCGACGCTAACCAAAAAGATGTCAAAGCGGTGTTTGAAAGTACTCATATGACCCTCCGATCAACCAACGACATACGTGGCGAAACCCGCTATGTTGTCCTAGAGTCTCAGTCAGACCGCCAACTGTGGCTCGGCTCGATCCGCAACAAACTCAGCCTGGATTTGAACCAGAAACTGCCGCTGACATTGCGTGTCGACGCCGGCGCGAGTAGTATCAACGGCGATTTATCAGAAACAAAGCTCAGCAATTTGACTATAAAAGCCGGTGCCAGTAGTATCGATCTGAAATTCGGCACCCTTCAGAATAAACAAGAAATCTCGATCGACTCTGGCGCTAGTTCAGTAAAGTTACGAGTACCGTCTGACGCTGGGGTTCGCGTCTACAGCGAAGGTGGTTTGAACAGCATCAACTTTGACAGTATCGACAAGAAATCAGACGGACTATACGAATCCGCCGGCTTTGACGCCGCAACCACCCAGCTAACCATCCGCGCCAAACTCGGTGCCTCGAGTTTCGAAATCGATAGATTCTAAACCATTAACCCAAATCAGCAGATCAAGTCACAGAAATTCCCAATTAAAAGTGCCCGCTACAACGCAACGGGCACTTGTTGCATTGTAGCGGGCTAGTTGTCGAACGGCAATGCAGACTGAACCAACTCCCTGTCGAAGGTTCTGGTGCAAGAGCTGTTGTAGGCGGCCATGATGCCGTCAAAGTTCAAGAGTTTCAGCACTCCAATCTTTGTGTAGACAACAGTGCCATTGAGGGCCAGTCCAACAAGGTAGACAAAGTGTTGCCAGAGAACCTCGCGCACCTCTGTAAACAGCATTTTGCCCTGTTCGATGTGCGACTGTTCTCGCACGCAAAGAATCAGGTCGTCGATGACGTAGTAAGACCCGCCGCGAAACATGCCAATGCAGACAATTTCGCAATTCATCTCAAAAGCAACTTGCTCCATGTGTGCCCGCGTTATACCTGCCCTCGACTGGAGAATCTCCCGACGGCGAGTTTCCTCATCAAGCATTGCAGCCGTGTCTCGCACTAGGGCGACACTGTTTGCGGCGGAAATCCTGTCGATCAATCCCATAACTCCTCCTGAAAAGTACTTCTTTTGGACGTTGCTATTATACAACTTGTGAGACTCACCTGCAAGTATATTGCGTCCCTTGTTCTTTCTGGTCATGTTTTGAAAAAACTCGTCATAGCGTTACGATAGGGTATTATGGAGCAACCTGACGCCAGACCATTCGAACGTCTTCAGCCTGCACACGTGGGTCGGATCGACGAGCAAATTGCGCAGGCAGGTTCACTACAAAACTATCTCCGTCAACTGTACGAAAGTCAGATCACCTACGACAGCGACGGTACTCAAAAACTTAGTCCCGAGCTCCTGCAAATGCAGGGCATGGCCCGTTTCATAGGCGGTAGCGACCCGCTTACTGCAGAACAGCGAGATATCGATTCTATTTTCCGTGGCGAATTACTCGGCATGGCTGTGGCTAGCGAACTTCTCGGCATAGAGTTATGGCAAAAACACGCACATCAACTACTCAGGAATTATCTAAATATCCATATAAAAAATAATCTGCAATCCAACCCGGTAGCAAACGCACGTATCGATGATCATTCTTTACTAAACTCTATATATCACGAACTAACCTGCGACGAGACTGATTCGCGCCTGCCTGACGAGCTCGAGGGGTTAATCATGCACTGGGTAAATGAGCTATCTGACGACCCGAGCGACCAATTCAATATGACCATTGGCTTTCGTATGATAGTTCAGCTTGTTGCTAAAAGGGCAGAGGAACCAGATGAAAAGACGCTTCCGACGACTCGACCATTTGTCAAAGATGCGAAAATAGATGAAGACCCGCTCAACAACATCATGAATAGTAAAAAACTGCTACGTAAATACAATAGATTTGTCAGCGACAGTATAGAGAGGGAAGACCCTCTCGTAGAGGCCATTAACGGATTTGCGAGAGAATGCCAGAAATCTATATTCGGCGTGAGCTTCATGCGATTATCTATAGACCGTCAGATAGAAATAATAAACGGGGTAAAAGAGGTCGCAGACAGACTGTTCAAATCACTACTCAACAGCGATACTGCAGTTGTCAGTATAGAATGCCCGGGTTATTTTATGACACCCACAGAATTCTCAATGAATCTTGATTGGAGCAAGCACTTTGTAGACTCCGCAGATGCAGGCCCCAATGATGTGGTGCCCAGAGGTGAATACAACGGAGCCTTAGTGCCAGATATATTCTTTCACGGAAGCATACCCTTTAGATCTTTGAACGACTTTTCCATCAGCTATGGACAACCAATGGTCGTACTAAAAAATGGCGCCCAGTTATACTGGATTCCATTTTCGTACATTAACGGAATACTATAAAAATGAAAAAGCGCCTCCGGAAATTCCGTTGGCGCCCAGTTTCAACTTTGCTCAAGTCACATGATATGCTCGGGAATCTAACTACGATCTTTAGAGATAATACCTATACTCAGTGACTGTTTCATAGCTATATTCTGTAACACCCTGCTTTGTTATATAAAGCTGCCTCCTGACCTGGCGTTTCCAGGTGTCAACTTTACACCCAGCATTTTGCCGATCGGCGCTCTTGCTCTTGCTCCAGCCGCGTTGACACAATTTCTTCCATGCTGCCTTATTTAGTACTGTGGTTTTATATTTTGTGCTTAAAGCTTTTCTCGTGTTTGGCCCAAAAACCGCATCAGGTTTTTTGATGCCCATTATCGATTGAGCATACTTGACACACATTGACCGTGCGTTGAGCATATAAACGCGATTTACACATGATTTCGCATCCGCAGTCGCATCCTGGTAATACTGAACTCCCAGATAGGTACCGAGGCCGAGTATGATGACAACAACGACAGCAATAACTCTCTTCTGTATCTTGCTCAGACTGAACTTCTTTTTGCTTGATACTGACTTGCTCGCTAAGGATTTCTTCGTTGCTACCTTCGCCTTAGCTGCTACTGTCTTTTGTGGTGTTTTTTTCATAGTTTTTCCTGTTTTTTGATGGTCTATAGTTCGCATTATAAGAGTTTACCCGAAAAACACAAGGACTTTACAGTAGACACGGCTATCCAAGATCATCAAACAACTCTTCTCTCAGTAGCGGACGGTCAGTTACTTGCAAAAATGAAAAGGGCGCCAACGGAAATTCCGTTGACGCCCAATCTCATCCTCTCGTGCGACGTTATACGACGTCACTACTGGTTTAGTCCGGAGTTCTTGATTACCTTCGCCACCATCATACGCCGCCCGATCCTCGCGATACATGATGTCTAGCAGTACCAAGGTGACGAGAGCGGCCAGTGCGATCGATGCGATATTGCCGATGCTAAAGCCCC
>JBARQK010000071.1:0-4890 GCA_049643705.1 Saccharimonadaceae bacterium (SeqCode)
CGTAGAGAACTCACTACCTTTGCAACATTTGGCTAGGTGTCAGTAACTGTATTCCTAAGTGTACTCTCTCGTGGTTGTAGTAGTCTAGATACCTGCTCAGTTTCTGCTTTTGGCGAGAGAGCGGAACGCTCTTTCGCCAGTAGGAGCCGATGCATTCCTCCTGGACAGTCCGGTTAAAGCGCTCAATGTGAGCATTGTCGTTGGGTCGGTGGAGTCTTGAGTGTCTGGTTCGGATGCCGGCCCGTGTCATCTGCTGCTCAAAGTACCGCCCGTACTCTGGGCCGTTGTCGCTTTGCACCATGGCGAATGGAAAGCCAAAGACCTGCCGTGCTTCAAGCACGGCAGTAGCGGCTACGCCCGGTAAGATCCGAGTTGCAACCTTGGCGTAAGCCAGGCGGGTATACAGGTCAATGACCGTATAGTAATACACTCGCCTCCCGGTAGTTGGGTCGACGTGGTGGATAGTGTCTGTCTGGACAAGTTCGCCCGGCTTCGTGACATGAGGTCGCCTGGGGTTATCCCGGCGGACTCGTGGCTTCCGGGCACCGTCAAAGCAGTGGTGGCGGCGGAGAATCCGCCGAACACTGCTGAGGCTGACCGGAATGCCCAGTGTAACAGTAACATAGTGCCATACAACTTCAGCGCAGCGCCTAAGTTGACGACGAACCTCCAGCACCTGGGCGACAATTCGCTCTGGAATGGCCCAAGCATGGCTATGCGGTGCGGAGGATACGGTGGCAATCTGCCAGCGACAAGCTGCAAGCTTGTTGGTTGTACTTACTGGCCGAGATGGCCGGTTGGGGTTATTGAACTCGACATGCTCGTTTAACGCGACCCATTTTCGCTTCCAGCGCCAGATAGTGCTACGATGAACGCCAGCACGTAACGCCACTGTAGAGGCGGGTAAGCCCGCCTCTACGAGCAGCCGCAGAGCGGCCGCTCTAGCTTTTGGGAGGTGAGGGTTGGTAGAATAGGCCATAGCAGGCCTCCTTTCTGTAATTGGTTGTACACTTACAGTTTACGGAGCCTGCTTTTATGTTGCAAAGGTTTTGAATTACTACGAGCACATTGACAATGTCTAGTTTATTTATTATAATATAAACATTCACGATCGCGTGAAGTCCTTTTTTTGTTGTCAGCCTTTTTGTTTGGCGGTATGTTTACATGCGTGCGAATGTACCGCCAGACAAAACCACAACGAGATGGAGAAATTCATGCCACGTAAAGCACTATTGTCGAACCCATCCGATCTTCACCAGATTCAATACTTGGCGAGTTTCGGAGGGCCAGTTCAATGGGTCGAAGTATTCGGCTCGATCGCGCGCGGGAGTGGAGGTGAATCTAGCGATCTGGATGTTATCCTGGTCGTAGATGACGAAACTGCTTCCAAGTGGGCGGAAAACGTCATCAAACGACTCGGCTACTTCGGCCGAGCCTTCTCAAACAGCGACTTCTACGATTCGGCCAAGCACGCTCGCCTAGATGTTGCTGCTGAGATCTTAGGCACCGTCCCTGAAGCCATATACCTGCTGTGGTACATGCGCAACATCGACATCTTTCTCTTCCCTCCCGACTGGCGTGATCACCTGGATGAACTCCAGAGGATTGGTCGGCACTCCGACCCCATGTTCATGCAGAACGTGGCGCGGGATGCGTTGCGGTACGATCCGGAGACGGAGCTACTGCTCGGACCCGTCTACACGGTGGGCTGACAACGGACAGGAGGGCGACGAGATCAATTCTCGTCTGCCCTCCTGGCAGTCACTAATTTCATGAAGCTTTCGTGAAACTAGAAACTGATACGTACCTTCTCTTGTACCAATAAGAAATCAAACTTGAATTGGTTTGATCACTTTATCCCTTCCTTTTGACCGCAAAAGGAATCTAAAACTCCCCCAGCCAAGAAGAAATAGTCTTTAATCCTTTTAATAAAAAATAACCTCACTTTGCATGTCAAAGTGAGACAAACCACCGAGCTAGCTTCATCCCGCAATGAGCCTTACTAAACTACTACTTTGTGGCCTGCGGAACTCGCCATGTCGGATGACATGGCTCGAACATCCTCGGCTAGCAAGGTAGTAGCATACTAAGTTCTTTGGGGATTCCAGATACCCCGGACCCCGGAAGGCTCAGACAATATCTCGATACAACCGGCCGATTGCATGTTCGAACTACGAAGAAACCTAGAGATACTAAAAGCATACCAGTACATATTTCCTTTGTTTGCGAGGCCCGGCCTTGCAAACAGTAGCAGTAAATGCAGTTGTGTGATTGTGCCGTTCGGGGTTCGGGGCTCTGAACAAACCCGTGAGAGTCAACTGATAGTTTCTAGACTATCCGAGTATGCTTGAGGTTGCAAACCGAGTTACGCAGGATACTAGGAAACTAGCAGTTGATGAACTACGCGGTTTGAGAACGCCCCGGGAACTTTTGCTTCTTTTGTTGGGACAAAAGAAGGATTAAAGAGATTAAATCTATTGAATCTATCTATGATCGATGAGCAAAGCGAGAATCAGACATTAAATTCTTCAAAAAAGAAATCATCGCCAAAGAAACTACGGGCCACGATCTGTTCAACTGCAGGAGCTAACTCTAGCTTTGGCAGATCTAGGGGCTTGCACCACATCAAATCGTCTCGAGACTTTATATCATCTGATTCGAACCGGCATATGTGAGCTAGCGTTGTCGTCAGAATGTCAGGGCCGATATGCGTCCTGATATAGCAGTCACCGACATGCTGCAATTTATTTGGCGTGAAATTCAACTTTTCAACGACTTCCCTGCGCGCAGCAGAGACGACCGATTCGTCATCTATGTGAATCTTGCCATAAGGCAGCGTCCAGGTGTCAATAAACGGCTGCTTGCTGCGTTTTTGCAGTAAAACTTTACCGTAGCCATTCTGAACTAACAGCATAGTAATTATTTTTGGCTGAGAGCGAACCTGGACTTTATCAGCATTTACCCTATCGACGTACGACAAACCCGAAGAGCTAAGAGTATAGCCATTTTCGGTTTTTTCGACCAGTCCGCTCGTAACCATAGTTTTTAGATGATAACTATAAAGATTCGTATCGACCTTTAGCGGACGCATGTCTCGGAACCTGGTATATCGTTGGCGTAACAATATGCTCAATATATGGCGGTCAATGTGATGTTTTATGAGATCTTTGTCAAACATTTTTGAGTCAAATTATACTTTCTATACGTAGCCATCATATCACGATATTCTGTCTTTGTCATCTGTTAACAAAAGGAGTGCAACAACATGGCAATAACAGAAATATTACAGAACTACCCAGAATTTGAGCAAATATACATTGAAAAAGAAAAGACCTATTTGCCGATATTCCCCGAAGAGCTCGATCACTTGCGAGAAACGGCTATAACTATCGAACAGCCCTACCTCTCCCACCCTAGCGAAGACTACAGCCTGCGCCTACGCGAAGTTACACTACCAGATGGTACAAAAGAATACAGCGCAGGATTAAAGAGTAGAGCCGAGATCACAGATAACGGACGAGAGAGATTAGAGGTAGAGACCTTGATTGACGCTAAACTATACGACTATTACGCTCAGGCTGGCCTACCGACCGTGCGCAAGCTACGCACCGACTTTGAACAGGACATCGTCATCGACTTTTATCACGATGGAGTCGCAATCGAAGCTGAGAGTTCCAAATCATGGTCAGACTTTACCGATCAATTCGGCGACAGATTTGTCGACATAACAGGTGACCGTATCGCCGACAACGAATGGCGTGCCCACTTGGAATACAGGCGCGAGAACGACGGCCAGGAAGCCCTTGTGCCACTACCGGAACTAGAAGCCGAATCGATAGCTTTAGATATCATGAGGCGATACACTAGCGGCGAACGACGCATCATCATCCAGATAGGCGGCAGATCTGGCTCCGGCAAATCAACGATCGTGCGCGAACTAGTGGCAAAGCTGGCTGAGTACGGTCTGTCATCAGATACTACTTCGACTGATGATTACCATCGCGGGAAAACATGGCTCGATAATCACAAGGGTGGCGAATGGACAGAGTGGGATCACCCGCTAGTTTATAACACCTCAGCTCTGGCCGAGGACCTAAAGAGATTTTCCACTGGTGAGGTCATACCAAAGCTAAATATAGACTTTAGTGTTTGTGAGCCACAAGTAACGGGCGCGATAGGCAACGTCGACGTACTGATCGTCGAAGGTATCTACGCAGGATGCGAAGATATCAAGGATCTCGCTCATCTCTACTACGAGATGACGACACCGCTGGCTACTTGCATCGGCCGTCGACTACTGCGTGACCTACGAGAACGCCCACAATTTGCCAACCCAGTAGTTAGCCTGAAATATATGCTCGAACAAGCCGAGCCTGCTTACCGCGCACAGACAAAATAAGTCACCAAGCCTTCAGCGATAAAACGAGCTTCGTAAGTTGTCATGATCTTGTAGTCCTCGGAAAGTGTTGATTCGTGTAGGTCATACGACAGCTCGGTGATGTGCCAATGATTGGCGACTAACGTCTCTAGCGACCAATCGAATAACTCGTGATTATCCGTCTTTTGACACAGAACGCCATTTTTCTCCAATACTTGACGATAAAGTCCCAAAAATACCGGAGCTACGAGACGACGTTTGGCATCACGCTTCTTTGGGAACGGGTCTGAAAATGTCAACCACAGATGATCAACAGAACTAGGCTGCACGACTTCGAGAAGTTGGTCGGCACGGGCCCGAACGAAATAGATATTTTTGAGGCCACGATCCATGGCTTCCCTTGCGCCTTTTTGCAAGCGGTCAGCCTTGACGTCGAGAGCTATAAAGACACGATCTGGATAGCGACTGGCTAGTTCTACCGAAAATAGCGCCGTACCAGCCCCTATCTCGAC
>JBARQK010000072.1:0-7821 GCA_049643705.1 Saccharimonadaceae bacterium (SeqCode)
CCGCTGGAGCAGAGGCGGAAAGGGCGATGATGTTATAGTGATCGCCAACTTTAGTCCCGACAACCATGCCGACTATTGGGTGCATCTACCGATAGCCGGTAAATGGACCTGCCGTTTTAACTCATCATGGAAAGGCTACAGTAAAGATTTCCATGAGTATCTGATTGACACCATCACAACAACGGACGACGGATCGACTTCATTACATCTACCACCCTACTCAGCCATGATTTTCTCGCAAGATTAAGTTACAATGGTAAGCATGAGTTATACAATCCGACACATCACAGCACGACAGATATTAGATTCACGCGGCAACCCAACCGTCGAAGCCGACGTCATCCTCGAAGACGGCTCGCTCGGACGGGCGGCAGTTCCCTCTGGAGCTAGCACGGGGTCAGGCGAAGCGCTCGAACTAAGAGACGGCGGCAATGAATACGGCGGCAAGGCAGTACGCCAGGCGGTAGCTAACGTCCGTGAAAAGATCGCTCCGACACTGATCGGCCGAGACGCGTCAGACCAAACGGCCATAGACCAAGCCATGTTTGATCTGGATGGCACTGATAACAAATCCAACCTAGGCGCAAATGCCGTCCTAGCAGTCAGCCTGGCATCCGCGAAAGCCGTCGCCAACGCAAAGAGTATTCCTCTACACCAGTATATTGCTGAAATCACCGGCACAACCGAGCAAAGCCTGCCACTACCGATGATGAACATCATGAACGGTGGCGCTCACGCTGCATTTGCAACCGATATCCAAGAATTCATGATCATCGCCAAAAGCGCACATAACATTGAGCATGCCGTGCAGATGGGTGCCGAAGTCTATCACGCACTAGCCAAAGTTCTGAAAAGCAGAGGCTACGCAACAACTGTTGGTGACGAGGGTGGCTATGCACCCCGCGTCCAGAACGGCAACCGCGAACCGCTAGAAATGATCGCTCAAGCCGTTGCCGATGCCGGCTACGACCTAGGATCTGATATCGTTCTGGCATTGGACGTTGCTGCTAGTGAATTTTACGCAGACGGTAGATACGACCTAAAGACCGAAGGCCGCTCACTATCTAGTGGCGAAATGGTTGATTGGCTCGTTTCGTTAGTTGATGAGTTCCCGATCGTATCAATCGAGGACGGACTCAGTGAAGACGACTGGGACGGCTGGAGATCATTACACGCACGCCTAGGCGACCGAGTCCAGTTGGTTGGTGACGACCTGTTAGTAACAAACACGAAACTACTCGAACGCGCCATCAACGAGGACGCCGCAAACGCTATACTTATCAAACCAAACCAGATCGGTTCACTATCAGAAACTATTCAGGCCGTTAAAATGGCTCAAGCTGCTGGCTGGAATACGGTCATGAGTCATCGTTCTGGTGAAACCGAAGACGTCACGATATCGCACCTCGCCGTTGGACTGAACTGCGGACAAATCAAAACCGGCTCGCTATCCCGAACCGACCGAGTAGCGAAATATAACGAGCTGATCAGAATCGCCGAATTCGACAGTTCCCTGCAACTAAAATCACAATTCTAGATTAATATATGCTGGCAAACATAAGACAATTCATCCGGGACCATCGCTATGTCATATTTGTGGTAGGATACGTTTTGATATCAACTGCGATAATCGTCGGATTCATCGAATTCCGCTACGCTGGCAATAGCCTGAATGAAGCCATTTTCTTATTGTTTGCTCAGAACACTATATTTGCCGTTAACTACCTCATCATATTGTCGCTTGCCCTAATATATTTGGGCCTGGTCGGTAATGCTATCGTTTCGCAGCACCTGCTAGCAGCTACGAGCATAGTCATAATGTTCGTCAATGAAGCCAAGTTTGCTTCACGCGGAGCACCTCTCCTACCGGAAGATTTCATGATGGCCGGAAATGCAGGCAATCTAACTGACATGGTTAATATCTGGCTACTAGTTGGAAATCTTATCGCAGCAGTAGCCGTTGTGGCTATCGCCATACCGATATCGCGCTGGGCAAAAAAACGATTGGGCGCAAAAGAAATACCTCGTAAGTCCAGCCTCATCAGTCGGCTCGTATTATTTATAGTCGGTTGCGCGGGCATCTACGGTATCTCCCTTCTCGTCATGAGCAACGGTAGCAGAGAGCAAACTATCCCTTACCTAAAGATGACTCTGATCAATTGGAACCAAAAGCTAAACTACGATTCCAACTCATTTGCTGCTGGTTTCATATACAACATCCGCAGCTCCGAGATGAAGGAGCCGGATGGATACAGCCAACAAAAAATCGAGGAGATAGTCAAAAGATACAGAGACGTCGCCGAGAAAAAGAACGTTGGCAAAAAGACTATGGCCGAGCAAGACATCGATCTGATATACGTCATGAACGAATCTTTCTCCGATCCAACTGAACTTACCGCTGATTATCCTTTTTCTGGCGGTGATCCGATACCCTACACACGTTCAATCATGAAAGAAAACACTTCAGGGCGCGTTTACAGTCCAATGTATGGTGGCGGTACGGCCGACGTCGAGTTCGAGGCAATGACCGGTTTCTCGACATACTATCTCGACATGATGCCTTACCCATCTAGCGTCGCCAGACTACCCGACTTTCCGTCAACGGCTAATACTCTAAGGAAACTAGGCTATCAGACAACTGCTATACACCCATACGAAGGATCGATGTACAAGAGAAACTTCGTCTACAGTAACATTGGCATCCAAAATTTTATCGATCAGACCACCATGAAATTCAGAGATACCGTTCCATCCAGCCGATATATTTCTGACGACTCGGCCTACAAACAGATCACCGATACATTGGAGTCATCTGACAAAAACAAATTTGTCCTGCTCGTTAGCATGCAAAATCACATGCCTTACGACATAAAAATCGACAATCCGCAGTTCGTATCATCGGCGTCATACACTAGCGTTACTAGCGACGAACAAACAAACTATCTAGCTAGCATTAACCATAGCGACAAAGCGCTCGAAAGCTTTATCAAAGTAATCAATGGCCGAAAGAAAAAGACAGTTTTAGTCCTATGGGGAGACCATCGCCCGGGAATATATAACGATCTAGAGGAAACACCAGAAAATATCGCTCTGCGCTACGAGACACCTCTGTTGATCTACGCGAACTTTCCTGTAGAGAAAAAAGACGTCGGCGCTATCAGTCCGAATTATCTAACGAATACTGTTTTTGAAATCGTTAACTCAAAACTAACGCCGATGCAATACATGCTTGACGAAATTCGGTCGCTCAACCCGCAATTAACGAAAAATAATAACGCCAATATCAAGGATTCGGACTTGATGCACGACTACAAACTGATCGAATACGATATCATCAGTGGCAAACGTTATAGTCAAGATCTCGGATTCTTTAACCTCTGATCAACCCTCGACATTAAGCACAAGCTTGACATCTAGATAAATTCGTGCTAATATGGTGTTATTGCATTCGATGAGGCTCTAAATAGTAGTTTCTTTGACTGATAGCGTAGTGTCCTAGCGGATTACTCATTTAGACGCTTTCACCGATGACTCCTCTCCTCTACTGATCGCATAAAACAATCTAAAGACAGGAGAAAACATGTCTCAAAATTTCCGCGGCAGGCGGCCTAACGGCGCACGCCCATCATTTAACAGTGGTCCACGCAGTAACAACTCGCGACCACGACGCAGCTCATCAAACAAACGAGGTACCCAGGATATCAATCCTTCCCGTTTTATTAACAAAGCGGCCAAACCAGCAGATGTTATTCCCTACGAACCAAAGCATCTATTTACCGATTTTGCATTTGGCGCTTCACTACAAGGCAATATAACTGCAAAAGGATACACACATCCTAGCGCAATCCAGGATCAGTCGATCCCGCACATTATCGATCGCAAAGACGTTATCGGTCTAGCAAATACCGGTACCGGTAAAACTGCCGCATTCCTACTCCCTATCATCGATAGGCTGAGTGGTCTAACGGTTCGTCCAAACGTCCTGATTGTTACGCCAACCCGCGAGCTAGCGCAGCAGATCGACGACGAATTCCGCATATTCTCTCGTGGCATGGGACTTTTCTCTTGCCAGGTAGTTGGCGGTACCAACATCGATCGCCAGATTCGCGAACTTTCCAGGCGTCCTAATGTTATCGTCGGTACGCCAGGTCGTCTAAAGGACCTGCTGAACCGCGGTAAGCTACATCTAAAGAGCATTGACACAGTAGTGCTAGACGAAGCCGACCGTATGCTCGATATGGGCTTTTTGCCTGACATCCGAACATTGGTCACCGCCACGCCTAGCGACCGCCAGAGTTTGTTCTTTAGCGCCACGATGACACCTGATGTCGAGAGAGTCGCTAGCGAGTTCCTCCGCGACCCAATCACCATCTCTGTCCGTACTGGCGAAACGAGCGATCACGTCGAACAGGACGTCGTACACGCCCGAGATAGCGCGCACAAAGTCGACCTATTGACCGAAATGCTACAATCAGAAGGATACGATAAGGTTCTCGTGTTCTCGCGCACCAAACATGGCGCTCAGAGGCTCAGTAACCGCCTGAATGAAACAAGTATCTCGTCTGTCGCAATCCATGGCAACAAAACCCAATCTCAGCGCGAAAAAGCCCTCCGTCAGTTCAAAGACAAGACTGCTCGAGTGATGGTTGCAACTGATGTTGCCGCTCGTGGTTTGGATATCCCAAATGTCACCCACGTGATTAACTTTGACCAACCAGCAACATACGACGACTACGTTCACCGTATCGGCCGAACCGGTCGCGCTGGCGCACACGGTCACGCACATACATTCGTCGAGTCTCACGGTTCTTTCTAGGTCCGAGTACAGCTGACGATACATTCTAGACACTGCCGCACTAACAACGGCAGTGTTTCGTTGTAATGCTGGTGTTTTATATAAAGTCCTCAATATAGTACTCTCGTCTAATCATGAGAGGAACTTTGTACAGGAGATCTTCGGGCATATCGTAGTCTCCGAAAAACCGCTAACGGCCAAAGACAGCTAGGAGATGCTATCTCTCTTTGGATGTTACGAGCCGAAGTAGCCCAAGCCCCGAAATCCCTAGCAGGCAGTAAACGCCTCGGGACTCCGGGGCGTTTACTGCTATATATACTAGATACCTTTTAGATTATTTATCGTCTTTTTGTCGGACAATAACACTGTCTGCATAAAGCCCACGGCGGTTTTCAGGTGTGAGAGTCGGGTCTGTCGACTCTGTACTGCAGGCAACGTGGCCCAGCCATGTTAACCCTGGCCCGCCTTTTCTACACCCCTCCTTTGCGGCATTAATAATTCCTAAAAGCCTATTTATCTCATCTTCAATTTGGCGTAGGTTCTCGTCGAAGGTCTGATCGATCGAGTCGAGATCGGAACCAGTTTGTATATCATTCTCCTCATCGTATGATTCAACTAATGCTAGCCGTTTTTGCCTCAACTGAAAGACACGACTGCTATGATCTCGCAAATATCTTTTCATTCGACTCATCAAATCTATCTGATCTTCGTTACTATCTGCACACAAGTACTGAGCTTCGAGTTGTTGATATTCAGAACTGGTCTTCGGATCAGCGAGTTCTATGTTGAGCATCCTTAGCGCCTCTTCCAACGCTAGCACACCCCTAGACCACTCTCTGAAATCATCGTGCATCCTGTTTAGATCGGAAGTAGCGACAGAATCTGCCTGCTGCCTTAGTTGATCTACCTTCATATCGAGGGCATTTACAAACGGACATCCACGACATTTTTCTGGATTATTTGCCATAATAGTACTTTTATACTCTGGCTAGAATATATTGTCAAGTGCAAAGATCACTTCTAGGTGAAGACCTAGCTTATTTCAGTTGTCCAGTTTCTAGTGCGACCAGGCCTACGCGACCGTAATACTCCATCATTTATTTTAACTTTTTGCGTCATCGGAGAATCTAGTGGTGATATATGTTACATTTTTCGTAGAAACCGAGAGCGAAAGCACCGCATCCAATTCCCGCTCAATCATCTCATCAAATGCACCCCGAGGTCTGGCAAAAACTCTACCGTCTTCAATCCGCCAAAGGTCAAGTTTTGCTCACCTTGCCTAACTAATTTTTGTTTCAGCCATGACTCAAAGTTACGTAGTCTTACTTGCTGCGCTTTTCGATGATTTCCTGAGCGACGTTTGGTGGGACTTCCTCGTAATGAGCGAGTTCCATCGTCGATGCAGCGCGTCCTTGACTCATACTTCGGATGTCACCGGTGTAACCAAACATGTTGGCTAGTGGAACGATCGCTTTGACTAGTTTTGCGCCAGCCATCAGGTCTTCCATGGCTTCGATGCGGCCACGACGAGCGTTGAGGTCGCCGATAACGTCACCCATGAACTCTTCTGGAGTTGTGACTTCAACGTGCATGACAGGTTCGAGGATGATCGGA
This sequence comes from Saccharimonadaceae bacterium (SeqCode), assembly GCA_049643705.1. Taxonomy (GTDB): domain Bacteria; phylum Patescibacteriota; class Saccharimonadia; order Saccharimonadales; family Saccharimonadaceae; genus JBARQK01. The sequence continues at coordinate 6,410 of JBARQK010000072.1, forward strand.
TTTGCGGCCCGGATACCAGCACGAGCAGCTAGTGCACCGGCCAGGTTAAAGGCTAGCTCACTAGAGTCAACATCGTGATAGCTACCGTCGTATAGGGTTGCCTTGATATCAACAACTGGATAACCGGCGATGATACCACCATCGAGTGTGTCCCTGATGCCCTTTTGAACTGGGTTTCGGTATTCCTGTGGAACAACACCACCCTTGATAGCATCGATAAACTCAAAGCCTTTTCCGACTTCATTCGGTTCAAAGCGAACCCAAACGTCACCGTACTGACCACGTCCACCGGACTGCTTGGCGTGCTTGCCCTGGACTTCGGCAGTGCCTTTGATGGTTTCGCGGAAGGCAACCTGTGGCTCACCGACATTTGCTTCGACGTTGAATTCGCGCTTCATGCGGTCGACCAGGATCTCTAGGTGAAGCTCACCCATTCCTGACATGATCGTCTGACCGGTCTCGTCATCGGTGTGGATGCGGAAAGTTGGATCTTCCTCGGCTAGACGCTGCAGAGCGATACCCATTTTTTCCTGGTCGCTCTTTGTCTTTGGCTCAACTGCGATAGAAACTGGAGGATCTGGGAATGTAATAGCCTCGAGTGCGATAGGATGGGCAACGTCACATAGCGTATGTCCGGTAAAAGTGTTTTTTAGACCAACTACAGCTGCGATGTCGCCAGCACCGATAGATTCGATGTCTTCACGTTTGTCAGCATGCATACGAACGATACGGCCAACGCGCTCTTTTTCACCAGTTGTCGTATTTAGGACGTACGAACCAGCTGTCAATTTACCAGAATAAACACGAACAAAGATCAGGCGACCAACGAATGGGTCTGATGCGATCTTGAATGCTAGTGCGGTCATAGGGTCTTTGTCGTCAGGATGACGAGCGACTTCATCACCAGTCTTTGGGTTTTTGCCCCAGATTTCAGCGATATCGAGTGGGCTAGGTAGATAATCAACCATCAGGTCGAGAACCTTCTCGACGATAACACCGCGGCCGTCACCGCCAGTAACTAGGTAAAAGTCACCAGCTAGAACACGTTTGCGCAGGGCTGCTTTGAGTTCTTCGACAGTTATGGCTTCTTCACCACTCTCGAAAAACTTTTCCATTAGCTTGTCGTCGGCTTCGACGGCTGCTTCGACTAACAATGAACGAGCGTTTTTGGCCTTTTCTAGCATGTCAGCAGGAATTTCACCGACAACTAACTCGTGGTCGGTAAAGTCGCCATATGTATAGGCTTTCATATCGACTAGGTCGATGACACCGTTGATGGTCTTTTCAAAACCGATAGGTATATGAACAGGCAATGCATGCTTGCTCAGGCGGGCATGGATTGACTCGAGAGATTTGTAGAAATCTCCACCGATTTGGTTGATCTTGTTGATAAAACAGATACGAGGCACGCC